>JANOMP010000281.1:0-3487 GCA_031420365.1 Cytophagaceae bacterium | reverse complement strand
ACTCAATGTGAGCCATAGAACCGAGCTAGAGAATTTTTGACCAAATAATGCAAAAATTAAAAAAAGGAAACCTATGCCACCTATAGTTAAAGCAAGATTTTTTAAATTAAATACGGGTTGAATTTCTCTTTGGGTACTCATGACAGGCTTAAAGTTTTAATTTCTCTCAAATGATTTTTATAAAATTCAGGATCAAAATTGGCATCTTCCAGATGGTCCAAAACATATTGGATATCCAACTTTTGATTTAATACTTTTTCAAAAAAACTTTGTCTCAGTCGAATGCCTAAAACATTAACTCCAGCAAATCTTCCAGAGCTTTTTTCATAAACGCAGCGGATGGATTTGTTACCTTCATTATTTTGCCAAAATAGTTCACTTTGGCTTTCAGATATTTTTGGATCGGCTAAACCATAGGTCTGATATTCAATATCAAAAAACTTGGCTGAATTAAACCAATTACCAGGCTGATACGCTGTTTTTGTACCGCAAATAGTATTAGCTAAGGTTTCTCCCATTATTTTGCCTGTGTACCAAACCGCCTCTATGGATCTTCTACCATATTGTGGCTCAGTTTGTTCGGCACAATCACCAATTGCATAAATATTCTCTACATTGGTTTCTAAATATTGGTTTACTAAAATGCCACGATTTGTTACAATCTCACTTTCGACCAAAAAAGCAATGTTAGGGGAAACTCCAACAGTTAAACCTACAAATTGAGCTTCTAATTCTTCATTCTTAGAAGTAATCACATATTTCGCGGATCCAGATTGATCTCCAACAATTTCTTTTAATTCTGTTTGCATTTGCAAATCTACTCCATGGGCTACTATGTGGTTTTCAATAATTTTTGCCTCTTGATTGGAAAGTACCATGTTCCAAAAAGCATCCTCTCTTACTAAAAAACTTACTTCTTTCTTTCTTGAACGTAACATTTCGGCAAGCTCAATACCTATTAAACCACCACCAACCACTACGCCCTTATTTATTTTATCTGAATTTTGAATAAGGCTATCCAAATCACTTTTATGATACAATCCGCTCACTCCTTTTAAATCTTGGCCAGGCCAGCCAAACTTATTGGGTTTTGAACCAGTGGCTAATACCAAAAAGTCATAAGATATTTTTTCATTGTCAGTGGTTTGTATATAATTTTTTGAAGCAAAAACATGTTCTATGGTCGCTTTTTTAAGTGCTATATTGTTTTTGTCCCAAAAGTTTTTTTCATAAGGTTGGGTATGTTCAAACTTCATATGGCCCATGTAAACATACATTAAGGCAGTGCGAGAAAAAAAGAACTCGGTTTCTTCTGATATCACCAAAATATCCATTGAGGAGCGTTTTCTTACTTCTATGGCGGTAGTAATTCCAGCTATTCCATTGCCAATTATGACTAGTTTTTGCATACTAATTTATTTTGAACTTTCAATTCTATGCAAAATACGAAAAACTAGGCTTTTTGGATTGTCTTTTCGCTTACATTTTTACTGAAGTTTTTTAATTCATTTAAATTGTACGGATTTTATATTTTTTAAAGCTTCCTAATCTAATTTTCCAATCTCATTATCGCATTTTTAATAGGATTTTGTTTAATGATTTGAATTAAATCGTTATTATGGAAAATATAATTATCTGAATTTTTAGCAACTTTCGAAGAATAACTTCCATCTTTATTGCTTGTCAAATGGCTATAGATGCCATAATATTCAGCAAAAAAATATGAATTAGGTGCAGGTTTTTCAAAGAATAGTGTATTAGAAGTATAAAAAATGGGATTATTAATTTTCTTATCTATTTTACCTTTTAATGAAAACACATGATAATAATCCCCAGTTCTTCTTGTAATTGTTTGATAGTCGCCTTTATTAGTTTTTGCATTTGCCTCGGAATATACCAAGCCTTTTGAATCAAATTTAGAAATCACTTCATAATTTATCTTTAACTGATAAACCAAGAGATTTATCTTTACCGTACTAACTGACTTAATATGGACTGTTCCGTCAGAGTCAATTTTTTTAATAGCATTTGTTTCGCCCACTTTTATTCCAGCCACTTCTATTCTAAATTTCTTTTTTATTTCAGTTTTCTGCGCGAAAGCCATAACATTCGTTAAAAAAAAGAAGAAAACATACAATGGTCTATTCATATCTTAAATACGTTATTTTGAAACTTAAAGTTTGGAAATTGCATTAATTATTTCTTCAATTTAATCTATAAAATATTTTAATCAAGTAGTGTATTTATTCCATTCAGGCTTTCAATCAGAATGTCCAAATAATCCTTTCTGGTAAATAAATCGTCATGCCGCATCACCATTTGTGCATAGAGGATGTAATAAAGTTAACTTCATGTTGTTCTTTTATTCGATATTTGTTTGCCAAACAATAAAATTTATAAATATTTAAATTAACCTCATTAAGATTAAAAATCCTAATTTATCTAGCTTCGAAATGCCCTATCGAAATATGCCTAAGAGCGGTTAGATTCTTTGTTTATTTTGAAGGCCTTGCAGAGCAAAGATATAATCAATTTTTATTAGCAAAGTTCTAATTGTTGCAATTTAGATGCAATAGAATGAATTGCTGTTTGAATTTTTTCAACTTGGGCCCTGGAGGCGGACTTATAACCCTTGGCATATTGATGAATTAAATTTGGATTAATTCCCGCTTCTTTTGCTATTTCTGTAATTTTAAGCTCCTTGTGCTGTTCGAAAAATGCTAATAGATTGTAGGTGTAGTCAAAATCAATATCATCAATTGTGACTCTATTCCATGATACAATTTTTTTGGCATCTTCAGAATTTAAAAAGTCAGCTATTTGATTTTTTAGTTCAGTAGTAATTTCTTCAACGGTATCTGCCATAGTAGAAGCAAAAATACCATCTTCATCTATCCAACCAGACATAGGATTTCCAGATAGGTTTTTTTCCAAAACAAGTTTAATATGCTTAGCTGTTTTTTCCATTTTGTTCAATTGTTTAAATTTTTGTTTAATTGTTATTGTAAATTGTTGTGTATAAAAAACAAATATCCTATTAGTTAAGCATCAGAACTATTTAAGCCCAGCTTTCTTCATTAGTGCATTCAACAAACCTTTTCCTAAATCCGCCTTTCCGTGATCTGGAACAGTAATAATATAGTCATATTTTGCATTTTTAAAAGTTCTATGACTCCCTTTTTGGCTTACTTGATACCAGCCTACATTCTGCATCATTTTAATAAATTCTTGTGCCTTCATAATTTATTGTTATGGATTCGATACAATAATAAGTAATAAAAAACTTACTTCAAATCTTTTAGGTAAGTTTTTCCTTACTATTTTGAAATATATTCTTTGATTTAAGTTACTGTCAAACGGTTAATAATTAAATTCAAGTAAAATTATGTCTGATTTAGATGAAATAGGGTTTGAATTCACCTTATCAAAACTACCCCCTCCCAATTTTCGAATAAATTGTATTGTATTTTTTCAATATTCTTCTCAT
>JANOMP010000280.1:0-2118 GCA_031420365.1 Cytophagaceae bacterium | reverse complement strand
AATTATTATTCCAAAAGAATGTTCCTGATTCGATTAATTTATTATTCAATCATTTATACTTCCCCTACTTTTGTAGGTAGGGTATTTTTTTGCTAAGTTTATAATAATAGCTACTTTAGTAACAAAACCGTTAGTCACAATATAAAGCATTCGTTACATGAGATTAATCTTACCTATAATCGTAGTTTCTCAATTTTTTTGTACTTCACTTTGGTTTGCAGGAAACTCAATAATATCGGACATAGCAAAAGACCTGAATCTTGACCAGCATTTTTTAGCCCACCTTACAAGTGCCATCCAATTTGGATTTATCACAGGGACTTTGGTCTTTGCTATATTCACTATTTCTGACCGTTTTTCACCATCATTAGTTTTTTTCTTTAGTTCTATTCTGGCAGGACTTTTTAATCTTGGAATAAGCATTAATAACATTGACTCAACCGAAATACTTCTGTTCAGATTTTTAACAGGTTTTTTTCTTGCGGGCATTTATCCTGTTGGCATGAAAATAGCTTCCGATTATTATCAAACAGGTCTAGGAAAATCTTTGGGATTTTTAGTCGGTGCTTTGGTTCTGGGGACAGCGTTCCCTCATTTATTAAAAAACGTTATTATAGGCTTTCCTTGGAAATATATTATTTATTCTACTACAATTCTGTCTGTTATAGGCGGACTTACTATCCTGTTGTTTGTGCCTGATGGACCTTATCGAAAATCTGGACAAAAAATAAAGCTCACGGAATTTCTGACAGGATTCAATAATAAGAATTTCCGTTCTGTTTCATTTGGATACTTCGGACATATGTGGGAACTCTATACCTTTTGGGCTTTCGTTCCAATAATGCTGTCATCATATAATAATCATTATCCTGCAATACATCTTAATGTTTCCTTGTTATCATTTTTTATAATTGCTTCTGGTGCTTTAGCTTGTGCTTTTAGCGGAATACTTTCGCAATATTTTGGTGCAAAAAAAATAGCCTCTCTTTCATTATTTATATCTTGCTCATGCTGTGTTATTTCTCCACTTTTTTTATTTTCTCACTCTTCTGTTCAATTCATTGTCTTTCTATTCATTTGGGGGCTTTCAGTAATCGCTGACTCTCCTTTATTTTCAACTTTAGTTGCTCAAAATGCACCGGAGGAATCACGGGGAACTTCACTTACAATTGTAAATTGCATTGGGTTCTCCATCACCATTTTTAGTATTCAATTTATTAATTTTCTTTCAGACAAAATAAATGCTCAATATATTTATATGTTGCTTGCAATCGGACCTATACTTGGACTTATTACATTATTGAGAAACAGAATAACTACCGCTAACATTTAGCAGGGTAGAAGAAAGTCGGGATGCCGCATCACCCTAACCGCAATCTACTTTTGGGTGGTCCGACATTTCGGCTTTTTGCTAGCGGAAGGTCCCGATGTGTTCGGCGAAACTGATGCGGAATCAAAGTCGATAAAGTAGCCACTTAGTAGATTTTAGGCGGCTTTTCTGTAGGAGTTAAAGTAGATGGTTCTCTAGTATTTCTTTCAATTTTCTGTATTAAAAATATTTCATTCGATTAAAAAAGGTTAAAAATCCCCCTACCCCAATAGCTTTAGAGTTTTTAAATTTTCCATTTTTTTCTAATTTTCAAGCTGTGTGAGTCTCGAAATCTTTCAGGATTAAAACTCGGCCGGCGAGGCCTTGTTTTTTGGTTTTTCCTTTATCAAAAATACTCCGGGCGGCGTTCCGCCACTTCTGTAATGCGTGGCTGCAAGCTCCATACGGAACGCCGCCCGATAATGCTCTTTGCATTTTGGGCAAACCTTGATATCAAAGCCGTATTTCTTGTAGATAATTTCGGATAGAATCATTGGCGTAGCTACCCACTAACATTGATTTGTGAAGGCGACCTAACCAATCAAGGTGGTTGTAGCTCAATACATTTTTTGATAAACAGTTTTTTTAGACATGTTATCTTAATTTTTTTGGCATTACAGGATTTAGAGTGGAGAAATATTATTAAATAAAACCTTTTAGAAAATAAATCACTGATTGTTCCATTAATCACAAAAACGTCCGTATGAAAATTTTTAAGCAAGTTAAATTACTAATAGCTAGATAATTAA
>JANOMP010000279.1:0-15958 GCA_031420365.1 Cytophagaceae bacterium | reverse complement strand
AAAGAAGTGGGAGCAGGAACATATACCGCAACATGTACCACCACTTGTGGAACATCTGGTAACTCGAATACGATAACGATAACCACAACGCCAGCTCCAGCACCACCAATTATAACTACAAATAAGACAGAAATTTGTGGCACTGAGAAAGCGATATTAACAGCAACAGGCTGTGTAGGTGGAACGATAACATGGTCAATTGGCGGAACTGGAACTACCAAAGAAGTGGGAGCAGGAACATATACTGCAACATGTACAACCACTTGTGGAACATCAGTTAACTCGAATATAATAACAATTACAACAGGGATAACTCCTAATGCTCCGGTCATTACTGCAAGTAAATTGGAAATTTGTGGATCTGAAACTGTTACATTAACATTAACTGGGTGTGCTGGTACCATTAAATGGTCCAATAATACAACTACTTCTTCAATCATAGTTTCGGAAGCAGGAGATTATGCAGCAGTATGTGTTTCTAATTGTGGAGAAAGTCCAAATAGCAATATTATTAAAATCAACAAAGTAGCTATTCCAAGTGCTCCATTGATTACTACGGATCGAGCAAATGTATGTGGAGATGAGAAAGCAAGATTAGTAGCAGTTGGATGTAGTGGAACTGTAGAGTGGAGTACCAATCAAACAGGTGGCATGATTCAAGTAGGTGCAGGTACTTATGCCGCAAAATGTAGAAATACTTGTGGATTAAGTGTTAATTCTAATGTAATTAAAATTGAAGATGGTGGAAAACCTTCGGCTCCAACAATTATTGCGAATAAAAACAGTATCTGTGGAATTGATTCCGTTAAATTAACTGGCGATGTTTGTTCGGGTACAATTAAATGGAGTAATGGTAAAGAAGGTGTTATAGTTTTTGTAAAGTCAGCAGGTATTTATACTGCTACTTGTACAAACAATTGTGGTACTTCTTTAACTTCAAATCAAATAACGATAACAACTGGGGGACTTCCATCCGCTCCGAGAATTGATGCGAATGTTACAAAAATATGTCTAGGCGATTCAGCTATTTTAACTGCAGAAGCTTGTTCAGGACTTGTAAACTGGAGCAATAATGCTACTGGTTTGAAATTAGTTGTTAAAACCGCAGGAACTTATACTGCTAAATGTAAAACTACTTGCGGTGAAAGTGGAATTTCAAACGCTTTCACAATTGAATTGAAAACAACTGGATGTATTCCTGGATGCGTATTACCTACACCTTCAATTACTGCCTCAAAAACTGAAGTTTGTGATCCCACAGACATTACTTTGACAGCCTCTAATTGTGTACTTGGTAGCGTAATTTGGTCGAATGGAAAAACTGGTTTGTCAATTGTTGTTAAACCTGTATTTTCGACATCTTATACGGCAATTTGTAAGAAAGATACATGTGTAAGTCTTATTTCAAATAAAGTGAATATAATAGTTGAAAAAGCCAATAAACCTGTCGTTGCTTGTGCCACTGAATTGATTTGTATAGGAGAATCAGTTACATTAATTGCATATGAATGTTCAGGAGAAATAAGATGGTCAAATGGAATGAAAGGCAACTCTGTGGTTGTTACTCCTATTGAGACATCAAAATATACAGCCATATGTGCAATTGGGACTTGTTTAAGTGAGAAGTCTGATACACTTTGTATTATTGTTGGGTCTCCAAATAAACCATTTATTACTTGTAGAACCAACACTATTTGTTTAGGAGAAACTGCAATAATTACCGCCCAAGGTTGTTCTGGTGATGTTGTTTGGTCCAATGGACAAAAAGGGACAGTTTTAGCTGTAACGCCTACTACTTCTGGAGTATTTAAATATACTGCAATATGTAAATCTAAATCTGGAAAATGTGAAAGTGCAGTATCCAATACCATTGCAATAACAGTTGGTGGAACAATACCTATTCCAAAAGCAATTGTTGAAATAAAGAACATTTGTCCGTTTGAAACAGTAGATTTAAACAATTCAATTTTGGGTTCCACATCCACTAGTGGTGGCTCTTTTGAATTCCATATTGGTAGTAGTACTAACTCTGCATTAATAACAACTCCTGGTATGGTTGGTGCTGGAAACTATTACTTATTTGAAAGAAGCAAAGTTGGATGTTATAGTAACCCAATATTAATTAAGGTTAAAATTGAATCTTGTGGAAATACTGGAATTAAACCCGATACTACTAAGTATGTAGACATTGCTTTAAAAAAATCAGCAAATACTATATTTGTACCTGTAAATCAATTTGTTACATACAAGGTTGTTGTTAAGAATAGACTAAATGTTACCGCCACTAATTTAGTGATTAGAGATATAATGCCAGCAGGATTAACACTTGATTCTGTAAGTAAAAATGCTAAGAATGAAAATGGTAATGTAATAGTTAATATTCCCTCATTAGCAAAAAATGATAGTGTTGTATTTACTTATAAAGCGAAAGTAACAGGTTCTGGAAAAATTATTAATAAAGTTGAATTGTTTAAAGTGGATCAAATAGATAATGTTTTATCTAATAATCTAAGCTTATTTACAATAAACGATTTGTCCAAGTCAGATTTGATAGGCCTAAGCAAGATTACCAGTGAAATTGTTAAGATATCTAACAATAGATATGAAGTTCCATTTACAATGTTCATTTCGAACATGGGCTCAACTAGATTATCAAAAGTTCAATTAACTGATAATTTAGACCAAACTTTTGGTAACGGTGTTGTAATTCTTGATGATAAGATAACTGTTATAGCCGATAGTGGTTTAGTAGTTAATTCTAACTTTACGGGGAGAGGACTTAATACTAAATTATTAGTCGATTCTTTAAGTTCGATTGGGGTCGGTAAGAAGTTATCTGTAAGTTTCAAAGTTAAAGTGGACATTTCGGCTTCTAATTCTAAGAGATTCTTTAACTCAGCAGAAGTGATAGCAGGAATAAATGGATTGATAAAAGATCGTTCTACCAATGGACTTAACCCAGACCCAGATGGTGATGGTAATCCTACTAATAACGAGGAACCAACTCCAGTCCAATTTGGTGTAGATTCTAACAAAGTAGCTATTGCTACCTCTTTAAGTATCTATGATTCATCATTTGTTGATCTTACAACCTACCAAGTTAAGTTTAGAGCTTTGATTAAGAATGTTGGATTCTCAGTATTAAAGGATGTTGGTCTAACAGATAGTCTGAAGTATGTATTCCCAGATTCAGTACAATATGAAATAGTTGGAGTGCCTGTGGTTTCTGCATCAAGTAAACTTAAAGTAAATCCATTATTTAATGGCAAATCTGATAATAGAGTTTTGCTAGCAGACTTTACTACTATATTAACTCCTAATCAAACAGATACAGTAGTGTTTACAGTGAGATTGAAGTTTAATAAAAACTTTGGCCCTTATTTTAACAATACCGTAGCATCTGGAAAAGGAATAAATGGCGAAATTGTTACTGATATTTCTAATACTGGTACTGAAATAATACCTACTTCAAGTAGCCCTACTGTATTTATTATTCCTAAGGAAATAAAGACAGACGAGAATTTAGTAGATAAAGTTATTGTTGGTGATGGATTCTCTCCTAATGGCGACGGTATTACAGATAATCTTGAAATACAGACTGAAGGAGTAGAAATTGAAACATTCGAAATTTACAACAGATGGGGCCATCTAGTTTGGAAATATAAAGGAGAAAGTAGTCCAATAGATCAAAAAATTCTTTGGGATGCAATTTCAAATAGTGGGTTAAGATTTGGACCAGAAGGTGTGCCAACTGGTACCTATTTCTACTCTTTAAAAGCAGTGGGTGAGTCTAAAATAAAAGCTGGATTTATTACATTAGTTCGTTAATTTGTCAAGAAAAAGTCAAAATGTCGCCTTTTAATAATTGGCGACATTTTTCGTTTTAAGTCAAAAGGCATGATTATTGTTTAATTATTACTTTAAACATAGCACCATAAATCCAAATATGGATATTAAATTTTTATTAATAATTACATTATTTTTTGTTTTTTTGAAATCATCAGCTCAGAATGTTTCAAAACAAATACAAAAAGCGGAGGATAACTCAAAGAGCTATTCTTATGTAAATGCTATTGAAATTTATGAAGGAGTTTTAAAAAAGTCCAAAGGTCTTTCCTCATTAGAAATACAAAAAGTTAAATTGTCATTAGCAGAAGCATATTTTTTTGTAAAGGATTATAAAAACGCTGAGAAAAACTATTCTGAGGTTTTAAATAACAGTCCATTATTAAAAGGTGACGAGTTAAAAGCGTATCAAAGATATGCTCAAGTTTTAAGTAGTAATGGGAAACATCCAGAATCTGCGAAGATTTGGACAAAGTATACCGAACTACAAACACAAGATAAAAGAGGCATAGAGTTCAGTAAACTTTATAGTAATTTAGAACCACTGACAAGGAATGCAACAAGTTTTAAAGTAGAATACGTAGGAATAAACTCTGCAAGCCCCGATTTTAGCCCTACTTTTTATAAAAATGGCTTAGTTTTTGTTTCCAGCCGCAATAAAAATAATGCTGTTAAAAGAGTATTCAAATGGGATAATTCTTCTTTTCTTGATTTATACTATTTAGAAGATTTAAAAATATTAGGTAAAGAAGAAAACAATGCTTCAATAGGTTCTGGTGGCCAGAGCAATGAAGAAGGAAAACCAAAGAATCCTAAAGATAAATTAGGTTCAGATTTTTATACACCACCAACTTCTAATGATGCCAACACAATTGGGCATCAAGGAAGCGATTTTATTAATGGAAGTAAAAACTATCAGGAAATCTCCTTAGTAGAAGTTAAAAAATTCAATAAGAATATAAATAGTAAGTATCATGAAGGGCCTAGTAGTTTTTTTCATGATGGGTCAAAAATAATTTTTACGCGAAATGGTAATGGCGGAGGTGGTATTTTTGGTCAAAAGAAGGAAGGAATTATTAGACTTAAGCTTTATTCAGCAGATAAAAAAGGAGACGACTGGACAAATATTTCTGAACTACCATTTAATTCTGATGATTTTTCTTGTGGACATCCAACAGTTGATTTCAAAGATCAAATTATGTATTTTGTTTCTGACATGGTTGGTGGTTATGGAGGAACAGATCTATATATGTCAAAATATGCCAACGGACAATGGGGTAAACCTATTAATTTGGGAGGGAAAGTAAATACTATAGGGAATGAAATGTTCCCTTTTATTGATGAAAAAGGTGGGCTATATTTTTCAAGTGATAGCCATCCAGGATTAGGCGATTTAGATATTTTTTACGTAAAAACCGAATCAATTACAGGAAAACCAATTGGGGTTATTAGGAATGTTGGTGTACCGTTAAATTCAAATAGCGACGATTTTGGAATAATTACAGACCCTAATCGAAGTGTCGGTTATTTTAGTAGCAATAGAAAGAGGGGAGGTGCCGATGATGATATTTGGAAGTTTACAAGAATTGGTACAATTTATGGCTGCAGAGATTTAATTGTATCTGTTTTTGACGAGGAAACTAAACTTCCTCTCGATAAATTAAAATTTGAATATCAAGTTTTTGAAACAAAAATCGGAATGGATAATGCGATAACTAATAATTCAGGGAGCATTAAACTTTGTTTAGAAGCAGATAAAGAATTCACCTTTAATTTTTCCAAACAGGGTTATATTTCCCAAACACGAAAGTTTTCTAATTACGAAGCCTCAGATTTTGAACCATCATCTTTAATTATTTATTTGAAAAAAGAGGTCAAAATTATTGAAGCATCTAAGGAATATTTAAGTAAAAAAGAAGTTAAAAAGAATAAAATTCTCATTCAGAGAAGAACGAATAATGCAAATTCAAATTCTTTTAATGGAGTAATTTCGGGAGGAGAAAATGGTGAACCAATTTCTGCAGTTAAAGTAAAATTTGTAAATAAATGCACAGGAGAAATTCAAGAAACCTATACTAAAAAAGATGGTAGTTATGAATTTAGACGAAATTTGGAATGTGATTATGAATTAATTGCACTAAAAGATAATTTTGCAATTAGTTCAGAAATAATAGAAAAAGCCATAAAACGAACTATTTTTGGAAAAAAAATAAAACCTACTTTTTCTTTAAATTTGTTTGATACCAAACTATATAAAGTCGGAGACATTATAAAATTAGAAAATATTTATTATGAATCTGAATCCTTTAAAATTAGAGAAAATGCTAAAAAAGACCTGGATAAATTGGTAAATACATTAAAAAAGTATCCAAATATGATTATTGAAGTTTCTTCTCATACAGACACACGTGGTAACGCAATAATTAATCGACAACTATCTCAACAAAGAGCAAATGAAGTTTTTAAGTATATAACTAAAAATGGAATTAGCAAAACTAGAGTTAGAGCTATAGGAAAAGGAGAATCTGAACCATTAAATTCGTGTAGTGATGGTGTTCAATGTACAGAAGCAGAACATCAAAGAAATAGAAGAACTGAATTTAAGATTTTAACTATAGAAAAAATCTAAAATAAATACATTTTTTTTAAAAAATTATCTATTACTATTGGTTTAGGCAGTTTCTCAATTTCTTCCCAATCTTTAAATTCACCGTTATTAATTTCTATATTTTCATTCAAAATTAAAACCTTATGAAAACTAATGTAAAGTTTTTGATGACTTAATATATGCAATGCCGAAACACTACCCAAGAGTTGAGTATTTTTAAGTTCTTTTAATGGTAAAGAAGTGTTCAAATGTGTAAGTAAATCAAATTCATTTGTTTCAGTTTCAATTTCAAAAAAGTCATACATTTTTGCCCAAATTTCTTGCTCATTTCTTTGTTTCATCCATATTTTATTGCTTTTAATGAAAATTATGTAATTAATATATCGATTAATAACTTTAGTTTTTTTTATTTTTAGGGGAATACTTCCTTGACTACTATTTTTTCTTGAGATACAGAGATCATTTATTGGGCAGATAGAGCATTTGGGTTGTTTTGGAGTACAAATCATAGCTCCCAATTCCATCATCGCTTGATTAAAATCTGCAGGATTGTCCGTAGAAATTAAATTTTTCGCAATATCAAACAAAGTTTTTTTTGCTTTTTCAGAGTCTACAGGGTCTTTAAACTCAAAAAAACGTGACAACACTCTAATCACATTTCCATCTACTGCTGGTACCACTTCTGAAAATGCAAAAGAGGCTATGGCTCCTGCTGTATAGTTCCCAATTCCTTTTAGCATTTTCAAAGTTTTGAAATTGTTGGGAAAAACCCCATTTAGCTCATTTGAAATGTATTTAGCGGTTTGATGTAAGTTTCTTGCTCGAGAATAATAACCCAATCCTTGCCAGGTTCTTAAGATTTCACTTTCATTTGCAGCAGCTAAATCTTTAATTGTTGGGTATTTTTCAATAAAATTATAATAATATGGAAGTCCCTGCATTACTCTGGTTTGTTGCAAAATTATCTCTGATAACCAAATAAAGTAGGGGTTTTTTGTTTTTCTCCAGGGCAAATCTCTTCCATTTTTTTTATACCATGAAATTATTTTAACTGCAAACATTTTTTTGTTCCATTTTTTTTCGTAATGTTAAGGGTCTCTTAACTATTTAATTATGAATAAATTATAAAAAATATTTTCAAAATTGTTGTGAGAATAAATGCAATTAGTCTATCTTTGCAAACCTAAAACAAAAAGTGCTTTGTTTTTTCGGATTTTGTATATTTTTTTTAACAAATAAATTTTTTTTAACGTGACTAAAGCAGAAGCTATTTCAATTATTTCCGACAAAACAGGAGTTGACAAAGCAGTTACTTCAATTACCATTGAAGCATTTTTTCAAACTGTAAAAGAAACTTTATCTGGCGGTGATGCTATTTATGTAAGAGGTTTTGGAAGTTTTGTAAACAAAAAAAGAGCAGAAAAAAAAGCTCGTAACATTTCACAAAAAACTACAGTGACAGTTCCAGCTCACTTCATCCCAAGTTTCAAGCCCTCTAAAGAGTTTGTTGAAGAAGTGAAATCGAACGTAAAATAAGATAATGCTGAACGGATTTAAAAAGAATACACACGTTTTGGTAATAATTATAATTGCCCTAGGTTTAGTTGGTTTTTTGGCCTCTAGACCTAAGTTTGTTGTTAAAGGTGCTGATAAATCCGTTCAGCAAAATCAGACCAATGGAACTTCTAATGAAAATAGTCATAAAATTTCTCTTAAAAAAGAAGTAAAAGATCAATTGATAGTTTTGCAGAGCCAAATAGTAAATGCAAAAGAAGAGTCTGAAAAAATTGAAATTTATAGACAAATCTCCACCCTTTTTTTAAAAGAGTCTATTTTTGATAGTGCAGGATTTTACTTAGAAAAGATATCCTTAATACAACCTAATCTAGTAAATTGGTCGAATGCAGGGGATGCTTATTTTCAAGCTTACAATTTAGCTTTAGATGATAAAACTGCGGAATTAACTTTAGAAAGAACAAGATTTTTTTATAATAAAGTTTTAGAAAACCAAAGTGAAAACCTACACGCTAAAACTAATTTGGCAATGACTTTTGTAAGAACTGATTCCCCCATGAAAACAATTGCCATGTTACGTGAGGTTTTAGATCAAGATCCAAATTATGTTCCTGCAATTATGAGTCTTGGTGGTCTTTCCATGCAATCCAATCAATATGAAAAAGCAATGGCAAGATTTCAAAATGTGCTTAAAATAGACCCTCTGAATGTGAATGCTAAGATTGGTCTTGCTTACAGTTTTATTGAATTAAATAAAAAGGAAGAGGCTAAATTACTTTTAGAACAGGTATTAGCCAGAGATATTGATAAAGTTATGAAAGATGAGATTACAAAAACTTTGAATAGTTTAAAGTAATTGCTATCTTTGTCGTTCGTAAAAAATAGGTCATTTAATAAGGCCTTAATTATATTTTTATTTTGAAATTATTTTTTGATTAACTTTTAAAGCTATGCCTTGCGGAAAGAAAAGAAAAAGACATAAGATGGCCACTCACAAGAGAAAGAAACGTCTTAGAAAAAATCGTCATAAGAAGAAATAATTTTCTTTCTTAATATATTCAAAGTAGGTAGAAACAAATTTTTCTACTTACTTTTTTTATAAAATTATAAGGCCTATATGTACAAGGCAAGCTAGAAATAAACTTTTGAATCTTCAAAATTTATTTTTTATTCTCATATTTTTTACCTTCCAATTCTTTCTCAAATTTGAGCAACGAATTATATATTTCAGCTACACCTAAAGGTGACAGAATAGCTTTGTTACAAGACAAAAAGCTAATAGAATATCATTTTGATGAAACTGAACACCAATTTTCTGTTGGAGACATATATTTTGGAACAGTAAAAAAAGTTGTTTCAGGATTAAATGCTGCATTTATTGATATCGGATATGAAAAAGATGCATTTTTGCATTATCATGATTTGAGTCCAAATATCAACTCTTTAAATAAGTTTACAAAAGAAGTAGTAGCTAAGAGGCCCATTAACTTAAAGTTAAAAAACTTTGGAATGGAACCTCAAATTGACAAATTGGGTAAAATAGTAGATGTTTTAGGAAAAAACCAGCCTGTTTTAGTTCAAGTGGTAAAAGAACCAATTTCTTCAAAGGGTCCTCGACTTTCATGTGATATTTCAATTGCTGGCAGATATATTGTGTTAGTGCCTTTCAGCAATTCTGTAAATATTTCTAAGAAGATTACAAGTAAGCAGGAGCGTTCTCGTTTACATAAACTATTGTCATCTGTAAAACCAGAAAATTTTGGGGTTATAGTTCGAACTGTAGCTGAAGGAAAAGAAGTTCTGGAGTTACAAAAAGATTTAGAAAATTGCATTGAGAAATGGGAGAATGGCATGCAAATTTTAAAAAATGCCAAACCTAGAGATCGAATAGTTTCTGAAATGGACAGGGCAGCTTCTATTTTAAGAGACATGCTTAACGATGATTTTGATTCTATAGTAGTAGATACAAAGGAGACTTTCGACAGTATAAAAACTTTATTGCAAAATATAGCCCCGCAAAAAGAAAAGATATTAAAACTTCATACTAGTAAGAATAAGTCTTTTGAGCTTTATGGTATTGAAAAGCAAATAAAATCACTATTTGGTCGATCAGTTAGTCTTCCCAGTGGAGGATATTTAATAATTGAACACACAGAAGCACTTCATGTTATTGATGTAAATAGTGGTAATAAATCTACATCAGAATCAGATCAGGAAGGTACAGCACTGAGTGTAAATAAAGAAGCGGCTGTAGAGATTGCTAGGCAATTGCGTTTAAGAGACATGGGAGGAATTGTTGTGATTGACTTCATTGATATGAAAAAAGTCGACAACAAACGTGATGTTCATGAAGTTCTGAAAGATGAAATGAAAACAGATAGGTCTAAATATACTATTTTGCCTATTTCTAAATTTGGTTTATCACAGATAACACGTCAAAGGGTAAGACCTGAAATGAGTATAGTTACTCGAGAAACTTGTCCAGCATGTGGTGGCTCAGGAACCATTCAAGCTAGTATTGCAATTACAGATTTAATCGAAAACAATATAGAACACCTATTGACCAAACAGAATGAAGGTAGTATAAGTATTATATTGCATCCATTTGTTCACGCATATTACAGACAAGGAATTATTTCAAAACAAATGAAATGGTTCTTTAAATATAAAAAATGGGTGAATTTAATTAAAGATTCATCACTTGGAATGGTTGATTATCATTTCCTTGACTCCAATGGTGATGAAATTGAGCTAAATAACTAATACCTAAGAAATCTTTTTAACACTTACTCAAATTATTCTTTCCCTCTATTCTTGCAAAATTTCTTTAGAGGAATTTTCAAAATAATCACTTTTGATAAAATAATAGATTAAATAAATAAAAAGTGTTAGAGAAGCTATCAATACTGGCATTGGTACAATGTCCAATTTCTCTAAATCGGGGCTTACCTTTTTTAAATGCACAAGGTGAATCAGAATTAAAGCTAAACCATTATTAAAAATATGGCCTAGAATAGGAACCCATAAATTTCCAGTCCAAAAATAAAAATATCCAAACATAGCACCCAAAAGCATCCTTGGGAAAAAGCCATAAAATTGAAGATGAATAGCACTGAAAATAAAAGCTGCAAACCAAATGGCCAAATGTGGATTTTTGAAAGCAATATAAAATTTTCTTTGAACAATACCTCTAAATACCAATTCCTCTCCTATTCCTGCAAAAACTGCAATTATCATTAATGCCGTTAATAATTGTGCATTAGAATTAAAAGTAGTAATAAACTCAGTAAGCTCTGCTAGATTATCCTCCATGTTTTTCATAAATCGTTCAATAGGCTCTAAAAAAGCAGGTAAATGCATGTTTTCGTTTATGTTTTGAATCCAACCACTTAAAGGAATAAAACAAATTTGAATTAACAACATAATAGAAAGAGATTTTAGAGGAGGGAATTTTCTCCAATTAAAATCTTTCATTCTTTTTTTTTCTACTACACGCCAATAAAAAGTTCCAGCAGCAATAAAAGTTAAAAATGAAGCCAATCCTTGTGCAATCATCATTGCCCACCAGCCATTTTTAGAAGACATTATAGCTGCATTTAGGTTAGAGAAATCATTTAAGCCAAGTTTGCAAATATATAACATTAAGGCTGCTCCAATAAAATTACCTAATACCATTGAAAGTAATATGATTCCTAAAAGGAGTAGCAATGATGATAAGGGTGGTCTTTCTTCTGAATTATCTAAATTTTCAATTTTAATCATACAATCTTTTTTTAAATTCAAAATTACATATAATTATCAAGAATTACTTGTTTAGAAAAAAGTGGATTTCAATCCTAAAAATTTATGTCTTACAACAATTTTTTTTTTAAAATGACTTATTTTTGTATTTTAATTTAATTTCAGAAGCAATGGTAAAGATTGGAAATATTAATTTGGGTGAATTTCCCTTACTTTTAGCACCAATGGAAGATGTGAGTGATCCCCCTTTCAGACAAGTGTGCAAAGAGAACGGAGCAGATTTGATGTATACTGAATTTATTTCTTCTGAAGGATTGATCAGAAATGCTGCAAAAAGCGTTCAAAAGTTAGATATTTTCGAGTATGAACGACCTATCGGTATTCAGCTTTTTGGAAGTGATGTGGAAACTATGGCGGAATGTACTCGAATAGCTACTAATGCTCACCCAGATCTGGTGGACATAAACTATGGGTGCCCTGTGAAAAAAGTTACATGTAGAGGGGCTGGAGCTGCCTTGCTTCAAGATATACCAATGATGGTAAAAATGACTGAGGCGGTTGTTAACTCCACACATTTACCAGTAACAGTAAAAACCCGTTTAGGGTGGGACGAAAGCTCAAAAAATATTGAAGAGGTTGCTGAGCGATTACAAGATATTGGTATTCAGGCATTAAGTATCCATGGTAGAACACGGGCACAGTTATATAAAGGTGAGGCAGATTGGACCTTAATTGGTAATATTAAAAATAATCCTAGAATACGCATTCCAATTTTTGGAAACGGAGATATAGACACGCCAGAAAAAGCATTTGAATATAAAAATAGATATGGAATTGATGGAATCATGATAGGTAGGGCTGCTATTGGATATCCTTGGATTTTTAATGAAATAAAGCAGTTTTTAAAAGATAGACAAGTGCTTGCATTGCCAAATATGCAACAAAGAGTAGCTGCTGCCAAACAACATTTGAGTTTTTCTATCCAATGGAAAGGTCCAATTTTGGGGATTTTAGAAATGCGAAGGCATTATTCTAATTACTTTAGAGGACTTCCACATTTTAAAGAATTTAGAATGAAGTTAGTACAAACCATGGAGCCAGAATATATATTTGAAACTTTAGATATAATTCTAAAGGAGTTTGACGGTATAGTATTAGAATCGAAAGCTAAAATTGTGGAATATGGTGGAGTAGATTAATATGAATTACACGCTATAATTTTAAACTTTGGTAAAATATTTTCAAATATTTTACTATTTACTCTATTACTTTTTCTCTCATTTCAGAATAATTCTATAGTAACAATCGTCTCCAATTTTGTTTTTTCCTACTATTTGAATTATTCCTACTGGTAAACTGAATTTTGGTGTTATTTCAAAAAAGTCTTCTTTTTCTATAATTTGTTTTATAAAAATAGCTTTTCCATATATATCGAAAATCTTTATACTCGATTTATCTAAATCAGAAAAAGAAAGTCTAATAATATCTCGATTTTCTGTTGGGTTATCAAAAGCAAAACACCCTCCATTTTCTTGATTTGTTTCTAATGTCAATTCATTTAGATTCATTTTAATAGAATTTCCAAAATCATAAATCAATTGATAATGACTTTGAGACTTGAAAGGCTTATTATCAAAAAATAGTATTTCATTTTCATTTGCAATTAATTCTTTTAATATAAACCAGCTTTTTTTATTTTCACTTTTTAAAATTACATATTTCCCATCTTTTACATTTTTATCCTGTCGAATTTCTAATTTATTTTTGTAGTTCAAATTTGCTTGCCCTTCTAATTTTGAATCAGGAATTAGGTTATTCCAAATTCCAAATTCTCCAAATTTGTTAGTTTCAAATTCAACAAATAAAAAATCTGGGTCATCGGTTTTTTGCCAAATACATTGATCAATTATCCAAAAAATATCATTTATTTCATTGTTTTCTAATTTGCAATCTTGATTTTTTCCTGTATAATTAATTATTGCATTCTTTCCATTTAATGAAATGTTTTTTAGAGTTTTATGGTAATTTTCTATTTCAAAATTTGAAAAATATAAACGAATTTTTACATTCTTTACGATATTTTTTTGGGCTGTAAAAAAATAATATCTTGGGAAAAATTTGTTTTGATTGTTATCTTCAAGAAACATTTTTTTCGAATATTGAATACTCAAGTTTACTTCTCCCAGATTTTCATTTTGTGGTTCAATAGCTGCGAAAACTTTTCCATTTTTATCAAAGAAATAATTCCAATCTTGCTTTAAAATATTTGAAACAAGTAAACAAGAATCTGTTGGTTCTCCCATGAAACAAGTTTCTACTTTAATTGTTACTGGTACAGTATTACTCAGACAACCAGTGCTGTCCATTATTGCCGCATATTTTGTTGTAATTGCGTCTTTTGAATTATCTATCTGAAAAAAAGAAAGTGTAGGGTCTTTATCATCCAAAGATTTAAACCAGTAGGTAGCTTTATTTTGAAGATCTAAATTAATATGAGGATCGGAAAATCTACAGAAATTAAATGAAGTATCAGTAATGTTTAAATAGGGGGAAGGTTTTACTTTAAGATCTATAGTTTGAAAATTTGAAATGCACCCATTTGACCCTACTAATTTTATTTCAAATAAAGTGTTTTTTGAAATTTTAGTGTCTATTTCTGTAATTATTTCATTTTTTTGAAACCAAATGGACTTGCCAGGGAGCATTTCAAATATTTTTTTGGTTTTTTCATATTGACAGACCTCTAAGAAAGTTTTTTCTGAAATTTTAGGAGTTTCTAATACTTTAATTTTGAAGTCATTCGAACTTCTTACGCATGTTCCAGAACTGCCATTTTTAAAAGTGAACCGTAACCGATAAGTTCCTGAAATAATATTAGCTGGGCTTGACAATTGATCACTTTTATAAATAGTTGGATATTGTGCACCGTTTTTTTGTTGCCATTCCACCTGAGAAACCTCTCCTTCCAAGTCCTTTGAGAAATGAATTAATGGTAAAAAGGTGTTATCGCAAAAATCTAAATCACCAATATTTCTATTAAAATTATTAACAGACAAAGTGGCAATATTTGAAGTAATATTTTTTTGTCCATCAGAAACTATACATCTAAAAGTAGAGCCATTTGGATATTCAAGACTTCCAATTTCATCAATCTTTAAATCTTTTTTGTTTTCATTATTTAAATTTTTAAAATCTATATCTGTAACCAATTTTTTTTGCCACAGGTAAGTTGGGATTGTTTTTCCTTTAGTTTTAATAGAGAAAAGGACACTATTGCCTAAACAATCTGTTTGATTTTTTGGGGAAGTTTCAATTCCGAAAGATTCAATTAACTCTGCGACAATAGCTTTCTTATCACTTTCACAACCGAATTCGTTAGTTTGTGATACAAAGTAATCGTATTTTCCAGCTTTTTCATGATATGGTTCGGATGTTAAATAAGTACTTCCAGTTCTTGAGGTGTACCATTTTAAGTTTTCTCCATACGCAGTGAATTTTAACCCATTGTCTGTTTCAGCTATTGTGGGGGTAGTATTGATTGGTAGAGGAGGCTCAGGTCTAATTTTTATATACACCCAAATTCTCTCACTCATACATTTAAATTTGTTTTCAAATGCAAAAAATAGACCTGTATCACCAGTTTTAGTCATATCAACTTTTGGTTGAGAGTTAAATCTTGTGCCACCAATTTTTTGAGTAAACCAAACTATTTCATATTCTTTAGGAACAAAAATATTGAGTTTGGGAGATACTTCATTTTGGCAAAATTCAAAGCTTTTTTCAGTAGGATTAGGTGGAAATTCCCCAATATATAAGTTCATATTATCTGTAGTTTCGATGCATAGGCCTGAATTTGAGGTAAATGTTATTTGAGCTCTATATTGCTTTTTGTTACTAATTTTCAAATTTCTAATGCTTAAGAATAGTGTTGAAGTTCCAAAAATATCAGCATCGTCTATCATATTAGACCAATCTTGGCTTGTTCCATGTCTAGATTGCCATTGTATTTTTGAAATAGTTCCCTTTAATTGATGTGTATTTAAAAGATTTAATTCAAAATTGTCTCCTATGCATTTAATTTGATTTACCAAACTTCCTGAAATACTATTTACACCTAAGGTAGCTTCTTGTGAAAACTTATCAATTCCATTAGCCGATATTTTACAACGGAACACAGTTAAATGTGGATTTTGGGCATTACCAATATTCTTGACTTTTAATATTGGTGACAAAAAATCTTCGTTGTTA
>JANOMP010000278.1:0-4081 GCA_031420365.1 Cytophagaceae bacterium | reverse complement strand
AAATTTGCCCATCCAAAGTCATTATTCATCTCATCAAATATTTTCTCAGAAGAGCCTCTTAGGTTATAAAACTCTATAACTTCTTGCTCATTCATATTGCTGTCATTGGCAATTATGGCTCGATATATAAAGTTATCTTGCTGAAATACATCTACTTGTCCTGTTTTATTGGCTTCTCGGCTTATTACATATCGTTAGGGTTTTTCTTGGCCAAAATGTTTGTATTCGACACTGCAAACAGCTACTTTTTTATATCCAATCATTATTTCTTTCCACGTTTTTACCTCTTTTATGATTCCTGTCAATTCTTCGCATCGCTGAGCTCTTATGTAAAACAACTCGCTATTTTCAGCAATCGTATTTATAACTTCTTTGGTAAATGAGCCACAATCCATTCTACTTCTTCTAATTTTTATCTCATTGTTTTTTAGTAAGTTAAATACATCCTGCAAGGTTTCGTGCTGCTTGAATTTCACATTAGTGTTCCCATTTCTATTCTCAAAATAGACTATATTTCTGCCAATTGTGGCTACTCCTGGAAAATAACCAAGCTTCATTTTGTAGCTTTTTTTTGCATCATATTTTTCACAGGGTATAAATTGATTGTCATAATCAAGCGTATATTCACTCCTTGGTTTGAGCTGCTTGGTTTTAATCAACAAGCTCATATTTAGTTTATTAAGTTTGATATGTTTATTGAATTCATTCTTAATCTCATTTTTACTATAAATTATTTCCTTTTCAGTACTGAGTTCTTTTTGAAGCCTTAATATTGTATCTGCTGAGCAAACTTTCATTTTTGTAATATTCTCAAACTCTGCTTTAAGATTGGTCTGGATATCTTCGGCACAATCACCGCCAGCGAAAATAGTCATCCAAATATTTTTAATAATATCAGCATAATCATAAGTAGCTAACAATGAGCGATTTTCTAATGTATTTGCAATTAATTCTGGCAATTTTAGTTGATCGAGCTGTTCTGATACAAAATTTAATCCCCCAAAAGAGTGGATATTTTCTAAACTTGTTGTAATTTTCATATTGTCAGAGGTTTCACTAAATATAGTGCAATTTTGGGTAAGAAAAAAGCTTTTATTCATTGATTTTTAAGCTTTTTCTCTTCCTTTTTATATACTGCCTGCGGATTTAAGGTATTACTATAATTGTCATAGAACGGGAGGAGATTTTTCCTGGCATTCGAATAGTTTGAATTTTAAGCCTGAAATAATTTCAAATAGTTGGGTTTATGATGGAAAATGGAATCCCTCCAAATAGAAGACAAAGCTGTAAATTTATAGAAACTGTAATTAGAAACAATTAATTTTTAAACTATGAAAAAGATAATCCCAATAGTTAGTTTATTTTTATTAGCCTTCACCTATCCAAACCCAAAGGTTAGAATCTTCATGATAGGAGATTCTACAATGGCCAACAAAAAGCTCAACGATTTCCCAGAAACTGGTTGGGGACAAGTATTTCATGAGGTATTTACCAATGAGGTTGAAATTCATAATTATGCAGTAAATGGTCGAAGTTCCAAATCATTTAGAAATGAAGGGCTATGGAAAAAAGTAATTGACCAAATTCAAAAAGGGGACTATGTTTTTATTCAATTTGGACATAACGACCAAAAAATATCTGATACAAGTAAATATACCTTACCAAGGTTAGATTATAAGACGAATCTCCAAAGGTATATAGATGAAACTAAATTAAAGGGTGGAATCCCTGTTTTATTAACCCCGGTAATGCGAAGGAAATTTAATGAAGATGGTAGGTTTGAAGATCAGCATGGTGATTATCCAATTGTTGTTAGAGAATTAGCTTTGAAAAACAAAATTGATTTAATAGACATGCATCGTTTAAGTCGAAGGGTCATTGAAGAGCATGGAATAGAATCTTCAAAAGATATTTTCATGAATTTTACAGGAGGTATATATCCCAAATTTAAAGAACCCAAAGAGGATAATACGCACTTTTCTCTATATGGGGCTAGAATAATGGCTTCTTTAGTAGCCAATGAAATACAACAACAAGGCATGAACCTTAAAAACCGGCTTAAAAAATCAGGGTATCCAAATATTTTAGAATTTCAGCTTCCCAAAATAAATCAACCAAGTTTTAAAAAAGACACGTTCAATATTTTAAAATATTTGGCCAAATCGGATGGAATAACTGTCAACACTAAAGCAATTAATCAAGCTATAGAAAGTGCCTTTGACAATGGCGGAGGTACGGTTTTGGTTCCATCTGGCTTATGGATTACTGGGCCAATAGTATTAAAAAGTAATGTAAATTTGCATTTGTCCGAAGGCACGTTGCTTCAATTTAGCGATAATAAAGATGATTATCCAGTTGTGGAAACTACTTGGGAAGGAAAAGCCGCTTTTCGATGTCAAGCTCCTATCTGGGGATTGAATCTTACCAATATTGCTATTACTGGAAAAGGAACAATGGATGGTGCAGGACAAGTTTGGAAGCACGTAAAAAAATCTAAACTTACCGAAACCCAATGGAAGACTTTGATTAATTCTGGTGGGGTTTTGAATGATAAAAAAGATACTTGGTATCCTTCTGAAACGTCAAAATACGGAAATGAAAACAGTAACTGGACCAATCAAAAAACAGAAGGGAAAACTATAGACGACTATAAAAAAATAAGAGATTTTTTAAGACCTAATATGGTAAGTCTTACTAATTGTAAAAATATATTAATAGAAGGAGTAACGTTTTTAAATTCACCTGCATGGACTTTGCATCCTTTAATGTGCAGCCATATTACCCTAAGAAATGTGAACGTAAAAAACCCTTGGTTTGGACAAAACAACGATGCTTTAGATTTAGAATCCTGTAACAATGCTCTTGTAGAAGGCTGTACCTTCGATACTGGAGATGATGCAATTTGTATTAAATCTGGGAAAGACCAAGAAGGGAGATTAAGAGCTAAACCTTCCAAAGATATTATAATAAGAAACAACACCGTGTTTCATGGCCATGGAGGTTTTGTAATAGGGAGTGAGATGTCTGGGGGCGTAAATAATATTTTCGTAAACAATTGCAATTTTTTAGGTACAGATATTGGATTGAGATTTAAAACAAAAAGAGATAGAGGAGGAGTGGTAGAAAATATTTTTATTTCAGATATTAATATGAATAATATTCCGGGAGAGGCCATACTTTTTGATATGTATTATGAAGCTAAAGACCCTGTAGCATTGGTGGGTGAAGAAAATAAATTGCCAATAATTAAAGCAGAGCCTTTGAATGAAGGTACGCCATCTTTTAGGTCATTTTTTTTAGAAAACATAAAATGTAATGGAGCTGAAACCGCTATTATGCTTAGAGGATTGCCTGAATTAAACATAAAAAACATTTCTATAAAAAACAGCAATTTCTCATCTAATAAAGGTTTAATATGTATAGAAGCAGAAAATATTTCTTTAGAAAATGTGGGCTTGTTTACCATAGATAAAACTGTTTTACAAATCCAAAATAGTAAAAATGTAAGTTTTGATGCCTTAGATTACAAAAAAAAGAATAAAATATTTTTGGAATTAAATGGAGAAAATTCAGCTAATGTCAGTTTTAAAAATACTAGTATAGAAAATATAAATTCTGCTTTTGTATTTAAATCGGGAGCTGATAAAAAGAGCGTAATTTTTAATAAGTAAAAATAAGAGATGAATACATTAATCGAAGACGATAGTGTGGAATGGCTAAATCTGGGAGGTGGGATAAGGCGAAAAGTAATGGCTTATAACGACCAAATGATGGTGGTAAAAGTAGCATTTGAAACCGGCGGTATTGGTGAATTACACAGTCATCCACATACCCAAGCTAGTTTTGTTGCTAGTGGAAAATTTGAGATTACTATTAATGGTAAATCTAAGTTATTAAAAGGTGGTGATGTTTATTTTGTTCCAAACGGTCAGGTGCATGGTGCAGTATGTCTAGAAAATGGTGAGCTGATAGATGTGTTCAATCCTTTTAGAGAAGATTTTATTTCTTAATATTCAATAAATACTATGAAATAAGCAAGTTTGTTTTTGGGCTTTATAGTTCCGCTGTTCGACATGTTCCG
>JANOMP010000277.1:0-1290 GCA_031420365.1 Cytophagaceae bacterium | reverse complement strand
AGAAATATTCATTTGTGAAATCTTTTAGAAAACAAATAAACATTGTTCCATTAATCTCATTCCGAATATATTCGGACCGTCCGTATGAAAATTTTTAAGCAAGTTAAATTACTAATAGCTAGATAATTAATTTAAAAATTCATGGCGGACGGCTTTTAGGATTTTTTTTTGTGAATGTTTTTGGCTGAGCTGGCATTCCAGTTGGCCCGACATTCGGATTTTTTTTTGACTGGGCCGGCAACCCGGAAAATTAAGGCTAACAACAAATTCAGTAAACAGCAATCATTAATTAATTTTATAAAATTCAGGGTATCACTCTAAATCCTGTAAATCCATAAATTTGAAAAAACATTAATTTCTATATCCTGTAATGCCTAAAAAATTATATGAAAATAGAATCCCAGAAAAAGATATTTTTTTACCTGATAAATATTGTAATGAGGATTTTTTTTCTGATTTTGATTCCAATTTTAATTTAGAAAAATATTGTAAGGCACTGATTAACACTTTCTATGTTCACTAATAATTCAAAACCTTTCATTTATTTGTTGGCTTCTATGTATTTAGCTGGTATTATAGGACTTAGTAATTCTGCTTCTCAGATTTTTTTTCAATTTTTAACTCCATTTCACTTACTGGCGTCCTTTATTATATTAATACTATTCCAAGTTCCTAAAGAAAGATCTTTTTGGATATTTCTTGTCTTTTGCATTTTATTTGGTTATATTATTGAAGTTTTAGGAGTAAAAACAGGGCTAATATTTGGTAATTACAAATACAATACTACTTTAGGAATAAAAATTTTTGATGTTCCACCTATGATTGGTATCAATTGGTTTTTAATGGTATTTTGTATTGGAACTCTAATACAAGCTATTTGGAAAGAAAATCTAAATGCATTTATAAAGGCAATGATCGGGGCTATTATATTGACAATCTTCGATTTTGTAGCAGAACCAGTAGCAATTTACCAAAATATGTGGGAATGGAATGGGCTTCTTCCCACCCTTCAAAATTATATAGCTTGGTTTTTAGTTTCCTACCTATTATTGTATAGTTTTTTCAAATTGCCTTTTAATAAAAATAACCCTATTGCTCCTCCGCTATTTATATTCCAAATACTATTCTTTTTTGTTTTAAGGCTACTATTAGATTAAAAATTAGACGCTAAGGATCTGATACAAAATAACCTTTACATTTTGTATCTTTCTTTTGTCTTTTTTCTTCGTTAAAAAATCATTGAATAGCTATACTATTTAAAGATTTTTTGCCTTGAAAAATAACAAAATA
>JANOMP010000276.1:0-3122 GCA_031420365.1 Cytophagaceae bacterium | reverse complement strand
GTTCCATCAGCATCAGCAGGACAAATTCTTTGTAACGGCGGAACAACAAAAGTAACCGTTTCAGCAACAGGCGGAACAGCACAAAACTCAGGAACAGGAGCATACACACAAGGAGCAGGAACATAGGAATATACAGTAACAGATGCGAATAACTGTTCAAAAACTGTAAGGGTAACGGTAAGTGAGCCAAGTCTTTTAGTTCCATCAGCATCAGCAGGACAAATTCTTTGTAACGGCGGAACAACAGAAGTAACCGTTTCAGCAACAGGCGGAACAGCACCATACTCAGGAACAAGATCATTCACAGTAGGAACAGGAACATATGAATACACCGTAACAGATGCGAATAACTGTTCAAAAACCGTAAGTGTAACGGTAAGTGAGCCAAGTCTTTTAGTTCCATCAGCATCAGCAGGACAAATTCTTTGTAACGGCGGAACAACAACTGTTAATGTTTCAGCAACAGGCGGAACAGCACCATACTCAGGAACAGGATCATTCACAGTAGGAACAGGAACCTACAACTACACCGTAACAGATGCGAATAACTGTTCAAAAACCGTAAGTATAACGATAAGTGAGCCAAGTCTTTTAGTTCCATCGGCATCAGCAGGACAAATTCTTTGTAACGGCGGAACAACAACTGTTAATGTTTCAGCAACAGGCGGAACAGCACCATACTCAGGAATAGGAACATTCACAGTAGGAGCAGGAACATACAATTATACTGTAACAGATGAGAACAACTGCTCAAAAGTAGTAAGTGTAACAGTAAATCAGCCTAGTCTATTAGTACCATCGGCATCAGCAGGAGTAATCCTTTGCAATGGTGGAACAACAAAAGCAACCGTTTCAGCAACAGGCGGAACAGCACCATACTCAGGAACAGGATCATTCACAGTAGCGGCAGGAACCTACAACTACACCGTAACAGATGCGAATAACTGTTCAAAAACCGTAAGTGTAACGGTAAGTGAACCAATTCTTTTAGTTCCATCAGCATCAGCAGGACAAATCCTTTGCAATGGAGGAACAACAAAAGTAACCGTTTCAGCATCAGGCGGAACAGCACCATACTCAGGAACAGGATCATTCACAGTAGCGGCAGGAACCTACAACTACACCGTAACAGATGCGAATAACTGTTCAAAAACCGTAAGTGTAACGATAAGTGAGCCAACAGCTTTAGTTGCAAATTCCGATAACACCAATGTTTCATGTAACGGAGGAAGTAACGGATCTGCTTCCATTTCTTTTAATGGTGGAACAGCTCCTTATACAGTAAGTTTCAATGGAGGAGATTATGCTACTGCTACATCTCCAGCAGATTATTCTAACCTAACAGCAGGTTCATATTCATGGTCTGTAAAAGATAGAAATGGATGTGAATTGAATGGGTCTGTAACGATTGAGCAGCCTGAAACGGCCATTACAGCAACAACAAACGTAATAGACGCATCAGATTGCACGGAAGGAACATGCAACGGAAGTGTTGAGGTTCTTGTAAAAGGTGGAGTTGCTCCATATTCATATTCTTGGACTATCAACGGAAAGGCTTCAGAAGAAGCAACTTCTATGTTACAAAATATTTGTGCGGGTTCTCTGGTAGGTGTTACTATTAAAGATGCTAATGAATGCTTTATCGTGAATGGATCAGTTGATATCTCTTGTAAGAAAAAAGAAGAATGTGGTCAAAATAAAACCTTTACGCAAGGAGGATGGGGAGCAAAACCAAGTGGAGGAAATCCAGGAGTATACTTACACGCAAATTTTGATGCAGCTTATCCAAGTGGCTTAACGATTGGTTGTGGAAACAATACCCTTTCGTTCTATTCTGCTCAGGTAATTACCGATTTTCTTCCAGAAGGAGGTACTCCCAATTCACTTCCAACACTTTCGGTTTTAACAGGTCAATTACTTGCTGCTGAGTTAAATATTGGGTTTGATGCGTATGATTTAACCTTCGGAAGTTCAGATGTAGCATTAGGAGCAATGTACACAGATGTTGATGGATTTGAGGGCATGACAGTTTCTGAAATCGTTTCAATTGCGAACGAAGTAATTGGAGGTTGTTCTTCAGCTTATTCTTTCGCTGAGTTAAATTCAGTATTGACTATTATCAATGAAAATTATGATAATGGGAGTCAAGACAATGGTCACTTGTCTTGCACTTATATAGCTAGCAATACTAATGCTCGTTTAAGTGATAATTTAACGACCGATGTTAATATAACTATTCAAACATCTGAAATCTATCCTAACCCAGCAGTTAGCAATGCTACATTCAACATTAGTGGTAATGCTGGCGATCAAGTAACGGTATCATTATATGATTTTATAACTGGCCGAGTGCTTTACACTCAAAACAGCACACTATCTGAAGGATTAACTCCAATTAACATCAATGTTGATGGAATTGCAGCTCAGCATTGTATTGTTCGTATTATAGTTGGAAATCAAGTAATTTCTAAAAAGCTTTATATTCAAAATTAATTAAATATGAATTAAATATAAAGTCCTAAAATAAGTTAACGGATTTTTAAATTATCCCGATTACCTCAGGTAGTCGGGGTTTTTGTTTTATAATAAACCTCACCTGGTGTCAGCAAATTCGATTCTAGGTGGATAACAGACAAGATCCGAATAAATTATTAAAATTGATTCAAGAAAATAATACATTAGTATAGAACATTAATAGACGGCTACATCACCTAACAACTAAGGTTTCGTTGCGTGCGAAGCACGAACAATGAAACCGCCTGTTGAACGAAATTTTGTCCAGCGGGATAGTCATGCATTTCTTATGGGTATATAGATTTTTAGGAGTGTTCATTTGAGGCAAAGAGGCGACTTTCTTTGCCGATTTTTTTGTTAATGGATTTGTATTTTTAGTTATAAATGGTATTTTACGTTTTTATTCGTAGGTTTTGGGCATACCATCCCTTACCCGTTTCATGGCTGGCTCGGGGTGGGTTTGTTTGTTAGTAAATCATACCATTGGGCAGGCGGACCTCGGTGGTCAAAGTTTAAAATTGTCCTCAGTTTGCCTACCTTACAGCACCTGCATACTTGATGAAGGGTGGTTTTTGGTATAGGTATTTTGGCTTTGAGCTGCACCTGCA
>JANOMP010000275.1:0-1499 GCA_031420365.1 Cytophagaceae bacterium | reverse complement strand
TTCACAAAGAACATACTCCTTCTTCAATAAATTTTAAGAAAATTTCTTTGTGTCTTTTGTGCTTCTTTGTGCATTTTGTGTCGCAGCTTATGAAGCTTTTCTTTTGATTGAAGGCTATAACACAAAGTTTCACAAAGGGTTCACGAAGTTTCACAAAGGATTTTGCCATATTTTTTGAAATTGTGATTTCTTTGTGTCTTTTGTGCTTCTTTGTGTCTTTTGTGTAATAACTCTCAATTTTTTCATTGATAGCTCTTTTACTTAGTAAGGAAGCTGTTACACAAAGTTTCACAAAGGGTTCACGAAGTTTCACAAAGGATTTTGCCGTATTTTTTGAATTTGTGATTTCTTTGTGTCTTTTGTGCTTCTTTGTGTCTTTTGTGTCACAACTTATGAAGTTTTTCTTTTGATTGAAGGCTATAACACAAAGTTTCACAAAGGGTTCACGAAGTTTCACAAAGGATTTTGTGGTATTTTTTAAATTTGTGATTTCTTTGTGTCTTTTGTGGAATAACTTTCAAAGTATTCATCTTACAATTACTAAACTACTCAGATTACTTCATAAAATGAAATGGATACTTTTTTGAAAATTTATACTTCCCAATTCCAAAAAAAATACAAATCTTATACTCTCCCCCACTTGCCATCTCTCAAAAAAACCTTTAACTTTGTAAGAAAAAAAACTATGCATAAAGCAGAAATGATTACTGACAAGGGCACTATGCTCATTGAATTTTATGATACGGATGCACCTAAAGCTGTGCAAAATTTTATAGACCTCTCAAAAAAAGGATTTTATGATGGCCTTACCTTCCATAGAGTAATACCCAACTTCATGGTGCAAGGCGGAGACCCAGATGGTACTGGTGGTGGTGGTCCAGGCTATACTATTGACTGTGAACTTACTGGAGAATTGCAATACCACGACAAAGGCGTGCTTTCTATGGCCCATAGAGGCAGAAACACGGGAGGTTCACAATTTTTCATCTGTCACAATCGCAGCAATACCCAGCATCTAGATAGAAATCATACGTGTTTCGGTAAGGTTGTAGAAGGACTAGAAGTAGTTGATTTATTAAGACAAGGAGATAAGATTCAGAAAATTACGGTGTTGGAGGAGGTTTAAACGGTTATCCGTTGTCCGTTGTCTGTTATCCGTTAACTGAAATCAGTTAACTGTTATCCGTTATCTTTTGGCTATTTTTCGTTTTTTTAACTGTTTGCTATTTTAAAATCAGCCGAAAACCGTTGTCCGTTGTCCGTTAACTGAAATCAGTTAACTGTTATCCGTTATCTTTTGGCTATTTTTCGTTTTTTTTAACTTTTAACTATTTTAAAATCAGCTGAAAACCGTTGTTCGTTGTCCGTTAACTGAAATCAGTTAACTGTTATCCGTTATAAGTTGGCTATTTTTCGTTTTCTTTTAACTGTTAGGCCTCATCTGTTGCCTGTTTTAAAATCTACCAAGAACCGATAACAGAAAACGGATAACTGAACTT
>JANOMP010000274.1:0-21092 GCA_031420365.1 Cytophagaceae bacterium | reverse complement strand
GACACGCAAACTATTTTCTTACTAAAACGAAACGAAAGGTGATATATTGTGTTGTGTCGAAAACAAACGAAGTTTTTCCCACAGAAAGCATGGATTCTCATTTGAGGAAACTTCGTTCGTGTTCAACTTAGAAATAAAATCAGTCTACTTCAGCTTAAACTATCTCTCGCTGTGAAACAGAATGGGCATTGCGTGCCTGCGTGACCATCAGGCCTTAGCACGGAAAATAACTTGTATATTATTTTATTTTTAAAGCGCTTCCATAAACACAAATTCATTTAGATCTATAATGTCGTTTTTTTTCAAGTAATAATTATTCATAGTATTTCGAATTTTAAGGAACGCAAATTTGCCTCAAAGAATGAAACCGCACAATTACACTTATATGGTAAATTTTTAACTTAAATTAGTTATCAAATGACTGATTTAAGTTTTCATAAAATAAAAAATAACTGATATATGTTATTTTTAAAAAAGTAAGTCAGAAAGACATATTTATTTTTTCTTTAACGGTACATACCGAATAATAAATAATTGAATATTAAATAGGTAATATGATTTTTAAAATACTGTTTGCGTTGAAAACTAATATTACAAATACCAAAATCAACACCAAATGCATCTTGAAACACTCATCAAAATACTTATTTTATCCAACCAAATTCTATACATTGAAGCATTGAAATTATTGTTGTTTGAGTCTAATAAAAATTTCGAAATAGAAGGCTTTTCTGTAAACAATCCAGATGTGAGAAAATCTATTTCAGAGATAAATCCCGATATAATATTGTTAGACGCTAATGGTATGGACAAAAATATTTGGCAGTTTTTAAATGTAATAAATAAAAACCATCCAGATATTAACATTATAATGCTGTCTAATTCAAACGAGCAAATTTACCAAGAATATGCCTGCAAAAATGGAGCATCTGGTTTTGTTTTAAAATCATCCCCAAAAGAGATATTAATTGGTGCAATAAAAATAATAATGAACGGAGGAAGTTTTTTTGATCCTGGCTCTACCAAACAAGGGGTGCTTGGAACCAATTTTAAAATTAAAGAGAAATTTGAATTAAGTAATAGGGAAATAGAAATAATAATATTTATCAAAGACGGGTTGTCAACAAAAAATATTGCTTCGCAGATGGGTTTAAGTTTTCATACTATTGAATCTCATAAAAAAAACATTTACAAAAAAATGAAAGTCAACAAAGTTACGGATCTGATAAGATTGCATTCTGAATTTTCTCAATAATTCAAACTTTTGTTCTCGTGAATTCAAGAAATAAATGCAACATTTGATAAATTATTTAGTTGCTACATTCTCTATTTTAATGCTTTTCTCAGCATATCCACACTTTTCTTTACCCCAGTTTCTGGATCCTCCTTTCCTTCAAATTCAATAGAAATATAGCCTCGGTAATTTACATTTTTTAAGATATCCACAATCTTTTCATAGTCTAAATCTAAGGTATACCATTCCCCTCCACCATAATACGTTTTTGCTTGAACAAACTGAGAATATGGTGCAATTTTTTCTAATTTTTGATACGGATTCTCCAAAAAATTTCCTGTATCCATTAAAAGGCTTAACCAAGACGAATTAACTGCTTTATGAATTCTAAGCATACCTTCAGGGGTGGATCCTAAGCCCCAATGGTTTTCTAAAGCTAATAATACTCCATTTTTTTCTGCTGTTTCCAAACATTGTTGAATTCCTTCAATGCACCATTTAAATCCATCGTTTTCAGTAAACCCAGGTATGATGGGTTCAATCCCTCTGTTTTTCATCAATTCATCAAATGATTTTATAGTATTCCATCGTCCTGTATTTAACCGCAAACAAGGAATACCCATTTTTGCGGCTAATTGGATACAATGAATGGTATGATCTACATTTTTTTTGAGTTCTTCTTTATCAGGTGTTACAAAGCCTTGGTGAATAGAAAGACAAGTCAATGCAATACCGTTCACAAAAGCATGTCTTTTGATATTTTGAATATAGGCATTTTCTTCACTTTCCATCTGTCTATGCAAAATATCAATACCCTCCACGCCCAGCTTGGCAGCATTATCAATAACTTTTTCTATAGGATATTTCTCTTTTTTAAAATGCCAATATGAATAGCTAGAAATACTTAGCTTTATTTTACTGCTGTCCTGTTCGGCTATAGGTAATACATTCATTGGGCTAAATGGAATCCCAGCCATTCCCAAAGCTGATGTTTTCAAAAATTCTCTTCTGGTGTTCATTATTTCCAAAAATATTTAATTAGTAAAATTATTCTAAAATTTTAACTTCTAAATAACTTTCGTCATTTACTTTATGAAATCTAATTTTTGAGTTTTGTAAATATTTGGACCATATTTTTGTGGATAAATATCAAACAATGGAAAAGCCGTTGACTGGATTTGTAGCAATCATTGATTTTTAATTTTAAAGGAGAAAGGAATGATGAACTTAAACTTATAAATTAAAGAAAACTTAAATCCTGCCTATCCTGTAATCTTTTCACCTTGTTAATACATTAATCCTATCGTTTTCAAATCCTAGTTCAGACATTTTTCCTCAATCCTCTTCAAACATTTTGTCCTATTATCCCGAGTAAAATTCCGCCGTCACTCCAAACCAGAAGCTCAAATTTCTAAACAAAAAGGTAAAAAAGTTAAACTTTGGAGCCTTTTTGTGTTTTTCCAAGATTAATAAAAGGCATTATTCGATTTAACCGTTTGACAGTAAATAATTTTTAACTTTTTGATGTTAAAATTTAATTTATCTAAATCTTTACGTCTCTTGATGAAACCCTTTGCAATCTTTGAGCTTAAAATCCATATTATCTTTGCATTGTCACTTAATTCATTTAATGATAATAGGCAGGGAACACCATAACATTTTTTCTCAGAAAAAGACTTTAAAATAGACGTAAGCTTTTATGGTAGCGAACTGCCCGAAGGACAACATTATAAATCGCTTTTGCTGGTGGGTAATTTCGGTCGGGAACTTACTAAAAAAGAGAAAAAGGGAAAATGGTGGATAGTGTGTGAACCTCAGTTCAATCCGGTTTTTCTGGATTCAAAACTTAAAGTATCAGAATTTGGTATCAACGTGGCTTTAAGATATCAATACAAAGTTTGTGATATGTCGTTTTTTACAGTCAGTTAGGTTCTGGTCCTCACTTTATGACTATAGCAACCGATAGACAAGCACAAGGATTTATTATTTCTGATAATCTAGCAATTGGTGTAAGCAATAAATTATTTGCTAACTAGCTACTGAACAAAAAGTTGTGTGTTCGTCATATTTCAAATGCCAATATAATGAAACCCAATCGCAGTATGGATAATGCGTTTTTAATGACAGGATTAACCAAAAAAATAAATTAATGATAAAGAAGCATATCAATTATTCTATCAACCAGTTTTACCGAATAAAATTCAAATTTGTAAGGTTTCTGTTTGTTGGGTGCTTTATACACTTTTTTTTCGTTCCCTGTTTATTGGATTTTGATATAATTTGGTGCGCATTATTCAATGCAGTTTTTATATCCAATAGCTTAGGCATACTTTTTAATTATAAAACTATTGGCAATCTGGTTTTTGAAAGCGTCAGTAATAAATTGATTTTAATTTTTTTTTGCTGTATATTTGTTTATATATTTTTTGCGCATAATCGGTTTAAAGTTGCTGTTCTTTGTTGGAGTTGATAAGTATTGGGGAGCAGTTATTATCGCTGCACTTATGGCAGTTATCGCCTTTTTTTAAAATGAAAAATTTGTTTTTGACCTAGTTTACGCTCTAAATCGGAAACCAAATTTAACAATTCAATAGTTTTTTGAGATTCGCTGTCCTTCTGAATCACCATAGTGATTCCTTTTTTATGTTCTGGAGAAATATAACCGCAACCACTTATAAACAGCTACGGCACTAACATCCCACAATTTACAAAAGGAACGAATAGTATATTTACAATCAACTATTTATTTTGCCTTTTCTCGTTTGAACTCATCACTAAAAATTCGCCTGGAACGAGTTTTTAAAATAATACTTTTCTTAGACTTTAATTCTTTCTTGCTCATATATAGTTTGATTTTTACAGACAACCGACAACCGACAACGGATAACCGATAACCGACAACCGACAACCGACAACGGATAACCGACAACCGACAACCGACAACCGACAACGGATAACCGATAACCGATAACCGACAACCGACAACCGACAACCGACAACGGATAACCGACAACAGAAAATCACCATCTAACCTGTCCTTCTCCTCTACAAAACCATTTCTCAGTAACTAATTTTTCGAGGGCGAAAGGTCCACGAGCATGCAGTTTTTGAGTAGAGATGCCGATTTCAGCACCAAGGCCAAATTCACCACCATCTGTAAATCTTGTGGAGGCGTTATGATAAACACAGGCAGCGTCTACTTCTTGAAGGAAAGTTTCAGCTAATACTTTGTCCTGAGTAATTATTGCTTCTGAATGTTTGGAAGAATATGAATCGATATGCTCTAAGGCTTCCTCAAAGTTTGCAACAGTTTTTATTGATATTTTAAAGTTGAGCCATTCTTTGCCAAAATCTTCGTTTTGAGCAGCTTGAAGTTTTATAAATCCATTTTTTTTAAAAACTGAGAAAGCTTTTTCATCTGCATAAACCTCTATGTCGTATTTTTCAAAACCAGCTATTAACTTGGGAACTAAATTTTCTAAAATTGATTCTTCAATAATTGCACAATCTAGCGAGTTGCAGACCGAAGGCCTTGAAGCTCGGGCATTAATGATTATTTCACTAGCCATATCTAAATTTGCAGTTTTTTCCACAAAAGTATGGCAAACACCCGCTCCTGTTTCAATCGTAGGTATTTTTGAATTACTTCTCACAAAATCAATTAAAGCTTGTGAGCCTCTAGGAATCACCAAATCAACAAATTTATCTGCTTGCAGCATTTCTAATAAATATTTCCTGTCTGAAGGTAATAGCAACACAACATCTGAAGAAATTCCGTTTTTAAGCAAAGCTTGATGAATTAAACCCACTAAAAGTTTATTTGAAAAATAAGCTTCTTTTCCTCCTTTTAATACACAAGAATTACCAGACATTATACAAAGAGATGCCACATCAATGGTAACGTTAGGCCTTGATTCAAAAATAGCACCAATTACCCCCATCGGAACAGTAATTTTTTGTATTTTTATGCCACTTTCTAGCGTTCTTTCACTAAGTATTTGTCCACACGGGTCTTTTAGTTTAGAAACTTGTTTCAACGATTCCGCCAAACTATTTATTCTACTTTCATTAAGCAACAATCTGTCATATTTAGCATCTTCTGGATTCATCAAATCCAAATCTTTCTGGTTTTCAGATAGGATATTTATTGAATTTTCAATTAATATATTAGCCAAATCAGACAGAATATTAGCTTTTTGATCATGATCGAGTCTTCTAACTAAAGCAGAAGCTTTGTGGGTTTTTTTTAAAAGAAGTTCAATGCTTTCCATGACTTTTTACACTAATGTTGTGGCAAATGTCGAATTTTTTTTTGAATTCTGCTTTAAATATTATGCGAGAATATAATTGAATAAAGGTATTCTTCAACTTTCCGCAAAAAGTTGAAATGAATGTCTGAATTCAACATTTCAAAAATATTTTTTTAGATCTATTTTTACTATTTTCTTAAGTTTTTCAACCTCATTTTCTGGAATCTTCCAATTATTATCAAATCTAGCACTAGAAATTACATTATTTAAATCTTTGTCATAATAAACCCAGTCACCATATCCTCTTAAAATTCCAACTTTACTTGAAGTTCTCAATCTTCCAAATGGTCCATTCTCAAATGGAGGGATTTCCCAAAAGGGTATACCAGAACTGATTAATAAATATTTTTTCCCATTCGGATAAATAAATGTAAGGTTAGAAGTGCTGGCAGATTCTTCTTTTAACTCAAATGGAAATTTATCAGCATATTTAGCTATGAGGCTATTCGTATTTTTTGTTCCAAAAAGAACTAAATGAGATCGTTCAATATCGTTTCGTCTTACCTCTTTATCCGAAAGAACTCTTGGAAAAACCATCACTCGTCCCATAAAATCGCCTCGATAATAACTCCAGTCTGCTGCTTGTTCTGCAATTTTTATTCTCTTTTGCAATTCATCTTTGGTAGGATTCCCCTCTGTTCCATAAACATAAATGTGTCGGTCCGAAATGATTTCAGTCATAGGCCCTTCGGTCAATTCATTTTTAATTTCTGAATCTAGCTCATATTTTCCTACTATCCATTTGTCATTTGTTTTTTTCAAAACTTGTTTATTTGCTAAACCAAAAACAGCTATATTTTGCCCATCAACATTTAACATTAATTGTTTTTTATTATTGTAATTTGGATGATTCATTATGTTTATACAAAAAGATAATACATTGGTAGTTTTGATATCCAACATGTTTTTATCTTTGAAATTTGCTTCTATTTTTGCTTGTTCGCCATTAATCATTTCAACTATATCTATCCAATAAGCTTTGTTATACTTCAGTTGAGCGGTAGTAAATTTAATTCTATCTGGAAAAGGATTCCTTTTTATATTTTCAAACCAAGAAAAAATAAACTCATCTTTATACGCATTTACCCAGCTGTCGTGCTTTACCCCTGGGTATTCTTGATAAGTAACTTTGGCTCCTACTTTTTTAAAATCTTCAACCCACTTTCTTGTGCCTTCAGGCTTAACTACTGGATCATCTCCACCTTGAAAAAAATGAACAGGCATATTAAAAGCATTCTCTAAATAGGATATAGTTTCTGATGGAGGTGCAGGACAAACCGGAGCTATTGCAGCCCAAATATCTGGCCTAGTTAAACCAATCCACATGGTTCCCCCTCCTCCCATCGAAAGCCCAGTTAAATACGTCCGATTTTCATCAATTTTAAAACGTTTTTTTACATCATCAAGCATATCCATTACATCTTTTTCGGCTATGCCTTGATAGCCCATCGTCCCTCTGGCGTAAACTGAAGCAACAATATATTCTACATTTTTCCATTTTGGAAACACTAAGCTAGCCTCAACATCGTTTTGGCCTTCCTCATTACTTTTACCAAATACTCTTCTTAACGCTAAGCGATGATTTGAGCCAGCACCGTGAAGCATAACCACTAAAGGGTAACTCTTTTTTTCACTGAAATTTTCTGGAATATAAACAGCATATGGTTGCTCCGTATCATCTACATCTGAATGGAAACTTAACACTTGAGGCCCTGAATTTAACTTTTGGGAAAAAGAAATGTTCGACACAAGAAAACTTAGGCTAATTAGGCAAAATGTTTTTAAGGTTTTAGCAAATTTCATTATATATAGTTTTAAAAGCTTTAAAAATAAACTGCTATTTATTAAAAAAAAGTGAGCTATTCAAAATTAATAGGCAAAATCAAAGTTTGTATGGACGAGATCTTTATTTAAATCAAACCATTTGAAAATTATTTGAATACACAATTAGGAATCGTACTTAAAAATTTAAATTGGAAATTAAACTATAAAGTATTATTTTGCTTAAATTTCAACCCAAATAATAAAAACAAATAAGATGTATTTAGATAGAAGGAATTTTTTAAAAATTACGGGTATTAGTACTAGCCTTAGCCTGCTGCCCAATCTTAGTTTCGGGAAAAAAGATGAAATAATAATAGGTCATAATAGCCATAAATATAAAGTAACCGTTGGATGGGGTATATTAGATTCTTTAAAGAATCCAGTAAATGACTGCCATGAAATGGTAGAAGATGCTTCTGGACGTCTTATAATGTGCACTAATGAGATAAAAAATAATATACTTATTTATGATAAATCAGGAAGACTTCTAGAAACTTGGGGAAAGACCTATCCAGGTGCTCATGGTCTAACGATTTTTAATGAAGGAGAAAAGCAATATCTTTTAATTTGTGACAATAGCCGCAACCAAGTTATAAAAACCGACTTAAAAGGAAAGGAAATTTTTAAGATAGAATACCCTAAAGAAACTGGAGAATATTTATATCCAAGCCAATTTGTTCCCACTGAAACTGCTGTAAATCCTTTAAATGGAGATATCTACGTAGTTGATGGATACGGAAAAAATTTCGTAATGCAATACGATTCTAAAGGTAAATTCATTAGGCATTGGGGTGGAAATGGCACAGAAAATGACCAATTTAAATGTAATCATGGCATTGTAGTTGATATGCGAAAGCCTGAAAATCCTACACTTATTATCACTTCAAGACAACAAAACTGTTGGAAACGCTTTACGCTCGATGGCAAATATCTTTCAACTATCCAATTGCCTGGATCCTTTATTTGCAGACCCGTTATTAAAGGAATGAATCTTTTTGGAGCTGTCTTTAGATCTACGCAAGAGAACTATCCAGATTCGGGTTATTTGCAGATTTTGGATGCCAACGACATGGTAGTTTCGTCGCCGGGGGCCTCGGAACCAATTTACCAAAATGGCCTTTTACAAGAACAAAGAAAATTAGACCCTGCAAAAGTTTTTATGCACCCACATGATGTTTGCATTGATGCCGATGAAAATATTTATGTTCCTCAATGGGCTTCCAAAAAAACCTATCCAATAAAGTTAGAGCGGGTTTAAGGACTATTTCAATTGATTTATTTTTGGTTATACAATTTGGATATTAGACGAATTAGAATTTTATTCTAATTCGTCCATTTTTTTTCCATTCCTCCAATCCCTATTTTTGTATTTTTAAATATTGATAATGAATATTCTTATAATTGGTTCGGGAGGAAGAGAGCACGCTTTTGCTTGGAAAATAAAACAAAGTAAAAAATGTGATAAAATCTTTTTGGCGCCAGGTAACGCTGGTACAAGCACCATAGCTACCAATGTTTCAATTAATGCCGATGATTTTGAAGGAATAAAAAAACTTGTAAAAGAGGAAAACATTGGGTTGGTGGTAGTAGGGCCTGAAGACCCATTAGTAAAGGGAATAGTAGATTTTTTCAAGGCCGACAAACAGCTTAGAAAAGTCAAAATTATTGGCCCAGATGCCTCGGGTGCTCGTTTAGAGGGAAGTAAAGATTTTTCTAAGACCTTTATGCAAAAATATGGCATTCCTACCGCCTTTTCAGAAACCTTTACAAAAGCAACTTTAGAGAAAGGAATCGCTTATTTAGATAAACAAGCTGGGCCTTATGTTCTTAAAGCGGATGGATTAGCTGCTGGAAAAGGGGTAATAATTACTGAAAATAAAGAAGAAGCGAAAGCTAGTCTTAAAGAAATGCTTACCGAAGGTAAGTTTGGTGAAGCAGGCGACAAAGTGCTTGTAGAACAGTTTTTAAATGGAATAGAACTTTCTGTTTTTGTACTATCGGATGGTAATAATTATGTTATTTTGCCCGAAGCGAAAGACTACAAAAGAATTGGAGAGGGCGATACTGGATTAAACACAGGGGGTATGGGAGCTGTTTCACCAGTACCTTTTGCCGATGCTACATTTATGAAAAAAGTGGAAGATTTGGTTGTGAAACCTACTTTGAAAGGCCTCTTAGCAGAAAAAATTCATTATGTTGGGTTTATTTTTATTGGATTAATGAACGACAACGGAAACCCTATGGTGATTGAGTACAATGCGAGAATGGGAGATCCTGAAACAGAAGTGGTGCTACCAAGAATAAAAAATGATTTTTTAAAAGTGTTAATAGCGGCGGCTGATGGAAAATTAGATAAAATTAAATTAAAATTTGATACCAGGTCAGCGGTTACAACGATGGTTGTAGCTGGAGGTTATCCAGAGACATACAAAAAAGGAATTTTAATGGAAATTCCTAAAGAAGAAAAGGATGTTTTGGTTTTTCATGCAGGTACAAAAAATAGTCCTGAGGGTGTTTTAACAAATGGAGGAAGGGTAATAGCACTCACAGGTATGGGGCGTACTATGTTGTCAGCCTTAAAGAAATCACAAAGAATGGCTCGTAATGTGAAGTTTAAAGGAAAATATTTTAGAAAAGATATTGCCAAAGATTTAATGGAATATTTTCAAAAATGATTAGATTTGTTTTTAGTAAAAATTGTAAAACCTCAAATTTGTTCGAATATTTCTTGCTATCGTACTGATTTTTAGTGAAAAAGAACAAATTTTTATAGATATAGGATATGGCTTGTGGACAGTGTTCAACGGGTGGTTGTGGAAGTATAAACAAAGTAGTAGAAGAAAAATCAAACCATAAAACCGTTGCGGGCTGTAGTAGTTCGGGAGGGTGTGGGAGCGGAGGATGTACCAAAATGAATTCCTTCGATTGGTTGAGTAACATGGATACCCCAAAAGCTTCCAGATTTAATGTTATCGAAGTTAAATTTAAAGGTGGCAGAAAAGAATATTTCAGAAATAAAGCAGGTATTGATCTTTATACTGGCGATTTTGTAGTTTGTGAAATGCCAACGGGTTATCATATTGGCTCCGTTTCGTTACAAGGCGAGTTGGTAAGGCTGCAAATGATAAAAAGGAATATCAAAGATGATAAAGAACTTGCCACTTTACATAGATTAGCCACTGAAAAAGACTTAGAGAAACACGCTCAAGCTATAAATCGCGACCTGACAGCATTATATCGTACACGCGAAATTTGTAAAGAATTAAAACTAAATCTAAAGCTTTCAGAGGTAGAATTTCAATCAGATAATGCTAAGGCCACTTTTTTTTATTCTGCTGACGACCGAGTAGATTTTAGAGAGTTAATAAAACTTTTAGCTGGCGAATTTAAAGTTAGAATAGAAATGCGGCAAATTTCGCTTCGTCAAGAAGCTGGGAGATTAGGTGGAATTGGTTCTTGTGGAAGAGAGCTTTGTTGCTCTACTTGGCTTACTGATTTTAAGGCTATTCCCACTGCAGCGGCACGTTATCAGAATCTTTCATTAAATCCTGCTAAGCTTTCAGGGCAGTGCGGCAGATTAAAATGCTGTTTAAATTACGAACTGGAAACCTACATTGATGCTATAAGAGATATTCCAGTAATGGAAAAATCATTACAGACAGAAAAAGGAGACGCTACTCTTCAGAAAACAGATATTTTTAGACGAATCATGTGGTTTAGTTATCCAAACGAAACCAATTGGTATCCAATATCTTGTGATCAGGTAACCGAAATTCAGAAAATGAATAAGGAAGGCAAAAAGCCCGTAGGGTTAGAAAACCTATTGGAAATTGCCGAAAGTCTGCAAGCTAAGCCCACGAGTATCAACAATGATTTAGATAGATTAGATAAAAAATATAACCAAAAAAAGAAACAACAGAAACCAAGTTCTGGAGGAAACCCAATGGCTTCATTGGAAGGAAATAGATCTCAAAACATGAATCAAAGACCAAACAATCCAAATCAGGGTAACAAATCAAATAATCAAAATACTGGAAATAGACCATCAAGCCCAAACCAAGAAAATAAGAGTGGGAATCCAATCCAAGGAAATCGACCTCCGAATCTAAATCAGATAAATAGACTACCAAATCCAAATCAAGGCAACACACCTTTAAATCTAAATCCGGAAAAGAATGTTCAAAAAGCACCTTTGACCGCGAATGAACAGTCAATTTTGGCAGCTCAAACAGATTCGGCATTAGGGAATGCTAAGAAAAATAAAAACAGGAAGAAAAACAGAAACAATAACAGACCACCTCAAGACCCCACTATTTCATGAAAAAGGGCATTTATTTATGTATTATTATTGCAATTTTTACTGCCTGCACTGGAAGCTCTGATATAAAAGAAATTAGAAACTTTAAAGGAAATGAATGGGAAATTGCTAAAAAAGAAAGCTTTACCTTTAAGGTAACTGATACATTAAAAACATATAACTTTAATTATTTATTAAGAAACTCTATTTCTTATCCTTACTATAATATATATCTGAGTCAATCCCTAATAGATCCCGACAACAAAATAGTTTCAACTTCCTTAGACGAAATTATACTTTTTAATGAGAAAACAGGCAAGCCGTATGGCGATGGCTTAGGTGATATTTTTGATAACCGAATTGCTGCACCAAAACTCACCAAAATAAAGCTAAAAAAGGCAGGCACCTACAAATGGATCATAAGCCACAACATGCGTCCAGACCCACTCACGGGTATTATGTCCTTAGGCATTGAGGTTTTGGGGAACAAAAATTGAGAAAATTAGACTATAATTAAACTCTTGCATGAACGATTTGTTTGTGTTATGTTTGATATTAAATTCAAATCAAACACAAAATCAAAATGTATTCCACAAATTTTAGTAATCAATTTTCAAGCTTAGAAAAGAATTTACAGCAACAAATTGTTTCCCTTTTCACACCCATATATTTTGAAAAAGATGAACATTTACTAAAAAAGGGGGAAGTCTCTGACAAATTATTTTTTATTGAATCTGGCATAATTGCCGAATATTCTGATTCTGATTCTGATTCTGATTCTGATTCTGATTCTGATTCTGATTCTGATTCTGATTCTGATTCTGATTCTGATTCTGATTTAATCAGAATTCAGACTCATTGGATTTTAGGGGAAAATGAATGGGTTTTTCAAGTGCATAGCTTTTTTAGAAATGAGCCTTCTGATTGTACCATAAAGGCCTTGGAAAAAGTAAAAGCTCTTTTTATTTCCAAAAAAGAGTACTATCAAGTTCAAAATGTTTTTCCAGAGGTAATGGGTTTAATAAACAAAATTTATGAGCGGTATTTGCTCCAACTTGAAAACCGAAATAAATTTCATAGAATAAAAAGTGCAACCAAACGACTAGATTACTTTGAAAAGAACCAAAAAAATCTAATTAATAAGCTACAAATGAAATACATAGCTTCCTATCTTAATATAAGCCCTTCGGAGCTGAGCCGAATACGAAAAAAGCGAAGCCATTAAGAATTGAAGTAGTAAAATTGACAAAACTCAATTCTTTTATTGCGTTTTGTCAATTTTTATTATCAAAAATGGTTCAGACCTTTATAACAACAAAACCCCCGAAGATCTTGGAGGATGCAGGGGGCTTTAGATATTTTATTTTTTAACAATAAAACAATGTAAAAGTATGAAAAATTTGGTAATTGTATGTATTTTAGTATGTTCTTTTTCTAATTTTAGATGCACAAACAATTCCGATTCAATAGAAATTGATAAGGAAAGTTTTTTGACAAAGGAAATTGGAGTTGAAAACAATATCGATTTTGCTGAAAAAAAAGTAGGTAAATTAATTAAAAAAGAAATTAAGTATATTGATGAGAGCTCAGGGAGTGAGTTTGTACTTGTTTTTGGAGCAATGACTGAAAATGATTTTCAAAAGTTCTTTAGTGAAAATGAGGTAATATTAAAAGGAATAACTGAAGTACAGAAAAAGGAGATTTTAAATTCAAAAAGACCGAAATTAACTCATAATAAATTACCGAGTCAAAATTCAAATGAGAACCTTGGTTTTAATGAAAACGAAGTGTTTTATGACTTAATTTCAAAGAAATTAAAAAGAGCAGATATTGGTTATAGTTTTACAATAAAACCTAAAAGCAGGAAATATGACTTCTTAACAAGCAAGAATTTAAGACCCGGAGGTATTTCTTGGAGGCAGCAAACATCATTGCCATGGTGTGAAGCTGCAACTATATACATGAATACAGAGAGTTCTCCTTCCAATTATTATCTTTACAGACAAACAAGAGGGATTTTTTGGAGTGGTTCAGGAAGTCCCGATGGGGTAGTTACTTCTGATGGTTCAATATATGATACGGTAGTTGATGGCCCTAAATATACGAGATTTGGAGGAGATGACCCAGTTGCTTATGTTATCTATTACATAACATGGTATGATTTTGAGTCTAACAGCCAACAAAATGGATCGATTTTGAACTAAATAAATTGAGTGTTTCCTCCCACTCATTTTTTATTATGAAAATATTATTATTATTATTATTTTCTATAATCAATTGTAAAGCACAACAATTTGGATTTATAAAAGAAAAAGATTCTGGGGAAACACTTATTGGCGTCACAATAAAAAATTTAAAAAGTGGTTTTGCAAGTATTTCAAATAATTATGGTTATTTCAGCATTAAAGCTCAAATATCAGATGTAATTAGATTTTCAATGGTAGGATTTAAAGATACTACTATTGTTACCAATGAAATTTTGAACAATAAACCCCAATTGATTTATTTACAAAGGGTAGATTTTTATTTGAAGGAATTAGTAGTAACGAATAAGGAAGAAAATTATTCAAGTGGGTTTGAAAGTGGGAAAATTCATTTAAGTTCGAATCAAATAAAGCAAATACCTATGCTTTTAGGTGAAAAAGACCCTATAAAAGCTCTACAGTTTTTTCCAGGAATTCAAGAAATAAGTGAAGGGAGTAGCTCAATTAGTGTAAGAGGGGGAGCTTTAGGTCAAAATTTAATGATTTTAGATGAGGCAACTGTATATAATGCAAATCACCTATTTGGGGTTTTTTCTACTTTCAATGCTGACCCCATAAAGCAAATGGATGCCTATAAATCGGGATTTCCTTCCCAATATGGCGGAAGATTGTCTTCAATTATTGATGTTAGGATGAGAGAAGGAAATTCGGAAAAAATAAAGATAAGCGGCGGCATAGGTCTTATTTCTTCAAGGTTATTAATTGAAGGGCCAATAAAAAAGAGTAAGTCATCATTTTTGATATCTGGAAGAAGAACTTATTTAGATCAAATTTTGATACCTTTTCAAAGTGAGCTGGAAAAAACGGGGTATAATTTTTTTGACTTAAATGCAAAATTAAATTTTGTTATTAATCCTACAAACTCGATTTTTATTAGTACCTATATTGGGAAAGACATTTTTTATCAACGAAATAAAATACCTAGGAGAAACAGTTTTCTTTTAAATAACACCAATTTAAACTGGGGAAACCTAACTTCAACCGTAAGATGGAATAAAATATATAATAGTAAGTTTTTCCAAAATTTATCATTTATTTACACAAAATACAATATGAATTTTGGTGAAAATACAAGTCAAGACTATCTTTCACCTCCTAGATTTGAAAATATTAATATGGTTTCAACTATTGAAGATTTTAGCATTAAACTAGACTTCGATTATTTTTTAAATAATAATAAACAAATAAAATGGGGGACAGTCTTAACACATCATAATATTAGTCCCAGAGAGCTATTTTATGAAACTTCAACAGCAACTGAATCATTTAAAAGTTATGCTAAAATAACAAGCAGTTTAGAGTCGGCAGCTTACTTTAGTATAATTGGGAAAAAGAATCATTTTTTTTATAATTTAGGGCTTAGGGTAGGATATTTTCAACTAATAAAAATTTACACACCAGAACCTAGAATTTTAATTGGTTATAACTTTAATACCTCACAAAGTATATCCGGTTCTTATACACGAATGAATCAGTTTTTGCATTTAATATCAAATACTGGAAATGGTTTGCCAACTGATGTATGGATTCCAAGTTCTAAAAATTTGACCAAAGCATCCTCAGATATGATAAGTTTGAGCTATAATTCTGATGTTACTAAAAAATATAATATTGTAATAGAATCCTACTATAAATGGATATTTGGGAATACCGCTTATAAAAGTGGCACTAATTTTCTTGGAATAGGTCAAGGTATAAACTTGGAGCCATTTAAATACGAAAATAGTTTGTTGCAAGGCAAATCATGGAACTATGGTTATGAATTTATGGTGCAAAAGAAATTAGGCAAACTTACTGGATTTGCAGGATATACACTGGCTTGGTCTGTTGCTCAATTTGATGATTTAAATGAAGGAAAGCCATTTTTTAATAGACAAGATAGAAGGCATGTAATTGAGGCTACAGCTTTTTATCATTTAAAAAAACGAGTGAAAATATCTTCCAATTTTATTTTTGCATCTGGCAACGCACTTTCATTCCCAAATGGGATATTTTTTAGAGAAAATAGGTTTAATAATTACCTTGAAATTTTTTCTTCCCCTAATAATTTTAGAGCGGAAAGTTATCATAGATTAGATTTAGCTATTTTATTAGAAACCAAAAAAGCCAAAGGGAGTTGGGAGTTTTCTGTTTATAATTTATACAACAGAAAAAATCCTTATAATTATGATTTAAACAACAATAATAATAATCAAAATAGAACACAAAATGTTGGTATAACTAGGCAATGGCTAATTCCAGTTTTGCCATCAATAACTTATAATTTTAAAATTAAGTGAAAAAAGTAGCGTTCTACCTATTTACATGTACAATAATAGTTTCTTGCATTAAGGTTGAAGAAATTCAACCTATTCCTAAATATTCTGTATTTGGTATTTTAAATGCTTCAGATTCAATAACTAGTGTTTTTATAGGTAAAACGTTTATAATAAATGAGAACTTTCCTATTGACTCTGGAAAAGCTATTAATGGAGCATTAGCCCAAATAAAAGGGGAAAATATGGTAATTAATCTACAACAAAATAAAAAAAATAAGAAATATGAAGCTTTAACTAAAGGCTTGTTGCGATCGGGCGAAAAATATGAGCTAGAAATAAAAATAAATGGTGATTTATTGAAAGGAGAAACGGAATTGCCTGAGATTCCAATCTTAAATATATTAAAGGCAGAAATATTAAATTCGTATGCCCAGATTTTAGTTTCTTGGAATAAATCTAAGAAAAGTAATTTGAGTTATCGGCTTTTCGGAAATGTTGATGTGAAAGCTTCTACATTCATATTGTTTTATTGGGGTAGCTCACAAGGTTTATGGAAAACCAAAGATGAGAATACTAAACAAAATACGATATACTCACCTGTTGGCAATTTTAATTTTGTAGAACCATTTAAAAATGCAGAAGTTGAAATAGTTTTGCAAGCGTTAGATGAAAATTGGAATGATTTTAATTCAAAATTAGATGCTGTGCAGCTAAGAACTACATTTTCTAAAAAATTTGAGGCTCCTATATTTTTTAATTCAAATGTGTCGAATGCCGTTGGTGTTTTTGGGTCATTATCTGAAACTTCAAAAAAAATAAATTTAAATAAATGAAAAAATTGATTCCATTAGTGATTTTGATACTTTTTTTTAATAGTTGTGAAATAAATTCCATTTTACAAGATTATGAAAAAATTAACAATAAATGGGAAATTGTAAGTACTAGTGGGTTAACAGATAATATAAAAAATGAAATAACATATTTTGATTTAAGTTTATGTAAACCAAAGAGAAAGGGAATAAAAAATGACTCTTATGGTTGCATAGGCTCTGTTAATGATAGTGATATTTTTGGCTTAGCATTATCTTATTCATTGCGGACAAAGCAAGTACTATTAATAAATAATTTTAAAATTATTATTGAAATAGAGAGTGGTATTTTAAGACAAAGAAAGTTAACAGATCAAGAGATTAATCTTTCTAAGGAATTATCGGGCGAGTGGATTTATGAAATAAGAGGAGATAATATGACATGGATTAATGATAAAAATCAGAAATTAGAATTAAAGTTAAAAATGTAAGTTTTATGATAAATAATTCTAAAACTCCACTAAACGATGGTGGTGCCATCGTTTGGGTAGCAGCAGAGTTTTACGCTAAGCTAAAATAAAAAAAACGTTACAAATCTTAAAGCTCAGACTAAAATTGACAAAAGGCAATCTTTATATATAGGTGATTCAATGAAATATTCCATTGTTAAATCAAAATGTATTATTTTAAAAAATATTTTTAGTAATATAAATTCAAAAATAAGAACCAAGTCGGTTCGTTATAACAGATATTAATCGTCTAAACATAATTTTATATGAAACTTATAATAAATTTTATTGTATTTAGTTCTTTTTCATTGATAATGCTTTCTTGTAAAGACAGTAGTATTTTAATGAGAAATGAAGAATTTAATCAAGTATGGACTGTAGAATCAATTCAATCAGATTTTGAAAATTCTACATTTCCTATCTCTATTTTAAATTTAAAGAATACTGAAATTTCTAAAATTTCAAGTAGAACTGAACCTAAGAAATTCAGTGGTTTCATAAATACCAAAGCTCGCTCAACAGCTGGATTTTGGTACCACCTTTCAGACAATACTGTTGAGATAGAAGGTGTTTACGATTATGATTTGGTAAGTTCTGGATCGTCTGGGTCATTTTCAAGTAAACTAAGCCCACCTTTAAATTATTTTAACAGTGTACTGAAGGGAAAATGGAAGTTCGAAATTATTGAAAATAGGATGGTTTGGACTAATTTGGAAAATTCTTCTAAAATACTATTTAAATTGAGCCAATAAACAAGTATTTGAGTATTTAAATCGATTAGAAAAGGGAAAACAATATTGGTCTTATTAGCTCATCAGCACTAAGCAGAATAAGAAAAAAAACGGTGTAAATCGTGATGAAATGACAAAATGCTATAAATTAATTGCGTTTTGTCAATTTTTATTAACAAAAACCTTTCAGACCTTTATAACAACAAAACTCCCGAAGATCTTGGAGGATGCAGGGGTACTAATGGGCTTAGTTTTAAATTACACGGTGAAAAAATAGTTCGTTAATTCTGGGTTGGTGGGGCTCCAATTATTTTTTCTTATGGTGAAGATTTTAATGTAAGAATAACGTGTTCTGGAGATATAATTGTAGAACAAATATTTCAATAATAATATGAGACTAGGAGATTATTTTATGCAGTTCTTTCCATTATTAGCACTAAGTTTAACTATAGCTTTTTTTGTCTTTATTTTTATACTCATTAAAAAATGGTGGAAATCCAAGTAAAAAATGGAATAGCTGATTAGTTTATCTTTAGAAAGTTAGGTGTCGTTATCAAGCTAACAAATTAGATTTTATTGATGTGATAAAAATCAGTTTTGTTTTCAAATGTTCAAATATATGAAAACGAAATGTAACAAAAAGATGAAAAAGACCCTATTTTTCCTGGTACAGTTGGTAGCTTTAAACGTATCTGCTCAAAGTTTATCGATTGGGCTTACTACCACCAGCACGCTATATAGCCTTGATAACACTACCCGTTTCACTGCTCGTCCAAATATGGGTGTGGAGGTAATGTATGCCCAAAAATTTGGCAAAAGCCTGATGTTATCAGCAGGCATTGGTACAAATAGATTTCTTTATGATGCGGTGTTCACAGAAAACCCAGATGTAAAGCCCAAGTTTTTTCTGAATACCAGAATCTTTGAAATACCCCTTTTGCTGAGATACAATTTTAATAAAAGTGGTTTGTACCTGTCCAGCGGATTAGCTTTGTATGCTGCTAGATCTAGAAATTTTATAGGGAGAACTGGCTATCAAGCTTCAGGTGTTTCGGCTATGTACACAGGTACGATCACCGACAATTGGCTTAATGGAATTGCACCAAAAATAGTGGTTGGAAAGACTATTTTTAAAAATAAAGTAAGTGTAGAACTGGCTGGTACATTCAACAACAAAGTACCGGAGTATTCTATACTTCAAAAAACCAGCGGAGTTATAAATTTAAGCAAACCATTGGCTAGAATAAATATACTTTCTCTTGGGCTAAAGTACACTGTGTTTGATAAGTAAATAATATAAAGTTTTCAATTTCTAAAGAATCCAAAACTCTCATTTTACAAAAAATAATTACATACTTCCCAACAAAGCAGTAAATCTTCCCAAATCAAGTTGAGCTTTTGTGGCTAAGTTTCTAGCTTCTTGAGCATCTTTTTTAGCAGTTAATACATTTCCGATATTTTTATTTAGCCTTGCAGACTCAAAATAGTATTCGGCCAAATACTTGTCTTCATTTAAAAGTGGCTTTGCTTTAGCCATCCAAGCACTTGCTTTTGTTCCGTAGTTTTTATTGGGGTATTTGTCGTTAAAAACTTTAGTGATATACACCAAAGACTGTCCATTTGCTATATACTTTGCAGCTATTTTGTCACCAATAACCAATGCCGCTTCAGGTTTTCCTTCTTTTATCAAAGCCGCAGTTTCAAACTCCCAAGTTACACCTTCTGCATATTGCCCTGCTCCTGCTTTTGCCATTAGCTGTTTGACCTGATTTAGCTTCTGAGAGCTATAATTTTTTCCTCTCGGGCTATATAAAGAATTCTGAATAATTCCACCTAAAATATTATTTTCATTTCCTACATGGCCATCTTTTTTCTCAAAAGCTGTAGCCGTAGAAACATTATTAAACCAATGTTTAGCAAAGCCATTGTCAATGTCACCCACACATTTTTTAGTGAGTTTCCAACTGGCTTCGCTATTGAGTTGGTCTTTGGGGTAAATCTTAAACAATTCTTCCGCAGCTGATAAGTTGGTAAGTGTATCACGCGTTACACGTGCATAAGATGCCAATGCTACCAAAAGATCCAAAGTGCGATCCCCATTTTCAAATTTATTTTTAAAGCTAGAAGCTCGTTTTTCAGGAGTTAATGCTCCGTCAGCAGCAGCAATAAACGATTTATTTTCGGCTATTACTTCGGCTTGATGAACTATCTTTCCGTCGCCATCAAAAAACAAAAACTGAGGAAAACTAGGTAGCCAGATATTTCGAGCATTTAAAAATTTAACCTGCTCAGCATTGCCAACATCTAATTTATAATTTATAAAATTCGAATTGTATTTAATTGCAACCTCCGCCTTTTTAAAAAATGGCTCTAAACTTTGGCAAACTGGGCATGTGGGAGAATAACACTCTACAAACAATAGTTTTCCAGAGCTTTTAGCCTGTGCTAATGCCTCTTCAATGCTCGGATTCCAGGTAATTTCGTTTTTGTTGATATTTTCTATAGAAACAGTGGATTTTGAAGACCCTTCTTGGGATTTTGATTGACAGCTACTAAAAATTAATAGAAGAGCTATGCAGTATATCTTTAGAGAATTTAAAATTTTTGGACTTTGTTGAAACATAATACTTTGTAAATTATATAATGATGCGTAAATTTTGGAAATTAAAACCTTTTATCCAAAAAAAAGACAGTTAATGTTGCGTTAAGGATAAATTTAACCCACATTGCTCATAACGCTCGAAATGGTCGGTCAAAAAAAATATTTTCATGAGATATTGATGTTTTTTTGATAAATATCAATTTTTTTCGAACTTATAAAATTTCTATATCATTGATTGTGAACATTTTATATTT
>JANOMP010000273.1:0-3755 GCA_031420365.1 Cytophagaceae bacterium | reverse complement strand
TGATGACTTGGTCCCCAATTATCTCTGTAACGTACTTTTTTTCACCGTTTTTGTCTTCAAAATGCCTGGTCTTTAGTTTTCCTTCTACATAAATTAGGCTTCCTTTGTGAAGGAATTTTTCGGCCAGTTCAGCCAGGCCTCTCCAAAGCACTATGCTGTGCCATTCGGTGCTGGTGTGTTTCTGCCCTTTCTCATCCTTAAAGGATTCTGAGGTGGCCAACGAAAACTTTGAAACTTTAATTTTGCCTTCTAGCTCTACAGTTTCGGGGTCTTTTCCGAGGTTTCCTATTAATGTTACTTTGTTGAGTCCTTGCATTTTCTGTTTTCTGTTTTCTGTTATCTGTTATCTGTTCTCTGTTGTCGGTTATCTGTTATCTGTTATCTGTTATCTGTTATCGGTTATCGGTTATCGGTTTTATTTTTAAAATTGGGTGTTTTTTTTATGAAATTGGAATGCTTGGGTGCGGATTTTTCTTTATTTTTTGTTGTAAAAAATAAAAAATATAAATATCTGATTATAAGTAGTTTGATATAGAAAGACCGTTGATTTTTCATACAGTTTCACCCGGTCAGTCACATCATTTTTTGAAGAAAATGGAGGTGAATTAGCTTTTTTTTTAAAAATAGGAATTGCTTCTTATTTTTCAAAATTATTTACTTGATATTTTGGTTTCGCTGGCTTCGCACCTTAAAAAATATAGAATTGCATTTCATCCTTTCTACTTAAGCTATTTTTTGCCAAGCCTCTTTAAGCAATCTATTAGCTACACTTTATCTAAATTTCCTTCCATACCTACAGATTTTGTCTTTGGTTGGAGATTAATTATTTTTAAATGCGATAAAACACTATTTTTTTTCAGAAGAGTAGAATTCTCACATTGATTGCTGCCTCGTTTCACAATGAATATTTTCACTTAATGGAAACTAATAGTTTGCTCAAACTTTAATTTCATTAGACCTATTATTCCATTTTTATTATTATTTAAGAATGAATTTTTTCTCACTCATTGTTAGGAAATTTGAATGTAAGGGCCTTTTATTCTCCAAATTAAAAATGTAGTTTTGTTTTAAATTCATTTTTGAATCCTGTTAAGACGTTTATTCAACCTTAAAATTTTTAATAATTAAAAAAAGACTTCTTTTTTTACAAATGTTTTTTTCTCAAAAAATGTAAAAAGTAAATCTTTATCTTACAATTCGGTGAAAAAGGAATTCAAAATAATAGTAAACTAAAAATACAAACATCAAGCTACCAATAAAAACAAAGAATACCTCTAAACTTAAAATTGGATAGCATGCGTTAAACTTTAATATCCTTATTTAATTTATCCTAAAATTATGCACAAGCGAAAGCAAACCGGCTATAAATACATAACATTCCAATCTGTTTTTTTTATAGTCCTATTTCTCCTTGGCTTCGGGCTTTCTAGTTTTGTTAGCGAATCGAATGTCGAAAGTAATTCCAATTGGCTCTGGCATTTTATGGGGAGACTCCATCCCCTTATCGTTCATTTTCCTTTAAGCATTTTGTTGTTTATTGCTGCTTTAGAGCTATACGCTATCCGAAATTTCAATTCAAATTTTAGGTCTGCCATTACCATAGGCTTGTATATTTCTGCTTTTTCCGCTATCGTTTCTGTACTATTTGGGCTCTTATTGGCACACTACGATGACATTACAGGCGATACACTTGGTAATATAAACTTTTGGGTTTTATTACAGCTGGCCTATGCATGGGCAGTGCATTTTTATCTTGGCTTATCACACAAAAAAACCGGGTCTCTCTGATTCCAGTTTATCGTTTTTGTTTATTTACAGCCGCTATTGGCATTGCTTTAACCGGTCATTTTGGCGGAAGTCTTACCCACGGAGAAGATTTTTTAACAGAAACATTGCCCTTTAAAGAAAAACCAACTTTACTTAGTCAAGGCATGCTTTTGGCTTATCAATCCGATTCCGTAAATTTAAGTGCCGAAAATCAGCTGAAATTAGTGGGTCAAGTTCGGGCCATATTTGCACATAACTGCTATAAATGCCACAGTTCCAACAAGCAAGAAGGCAAACTACGCCTAGACCAAAAAGATTTTGTGTTTGCAGGAGGAAAAAATGGCAAAGTAATAGTTTTCGGAAATCCAGAAATAAGTGAAATAGTACGTAGGGTTTCATTGCCAAAAGGCCATAAAGAGGCCATACCCGGCAAAGGAAATCCTTTAAAAGACGAAGAAATAGAATTGATACGGTTTTGGATAGAAAAAGGAGCACCATGGCCTGCCAATTCGTTACAACCCAATTTGTTTAGAGTAGCAAAAATGGAACCTCGTAAGCCCGAATTTCCTAAAGATGGGGGAGGTTTTGAAAATCCAATAGACGTTTGGGTAAACAGCTATTTTAATAAAAATAAAATTCCTTGGCAAAAAACTGTGGAGGATAGAATATACCTAAAAAGAGTATATTTAGATATCATAGGCTTGCTGCCCAGCCCCGAAGAAATGGAAGCTTTTTCTAAAGATACACATCCAGCTAAGAAATCGGTGCTCGTAAGAAATCTTTTGAACAGAAAAGAAGATTATACCCAAAATTGGTTGACATTTTGGAACGATATATTACGCAATGATTATTCGGGTACAGGCTTTATTACCAATGGTCGTTATAAAATTACCGATTGGCTCTACACCTCTCTTAAATATAATAAGCCCTACAATGTATTTGTAAAGGAGCTTTTAAACCCCGACGAACATTCGAAGGGATTTATAAGTGGCATTCAGTGGCGAGGTACTATTAATGCCAGTCAAAGGGTAGAAATGCAAGCCGCTCAAAACGTGAGCCAGGTGCTTTTGGGCTTGAATTTAAAGTGTGCTTCTTGTCACGATAGTTTTATAAGCGACTGGAAATTAGCCGATGCCTACGCGTTTGCGAATATTTTTTCGGAAGATCGCCTAGAAATAAACCGATGCGACAAGCCCACCGGAAAATATGCCAACACAAAATTGCTTTGGCAGAATTTTGGTACCATAGATAGCACAGTTACAAGAGCTAAAAAGTTGGAGCAAATGGCAAATGCCTTGGTGCAGCCTACCAACGGCAGAATGTATCGAACCCTCGTGAACCGCATCTGGAAACAAATGATGGGTCGCGGAATTGTAGAACCTGTAGATGAAATGGACAACGAGCCTTGGTCACAGGATTTGTTAGACTGGCTAGCAGTAGATTTTGTAGAAAAAAAATACGATATTAAAGAGCTTATCTATTTAATCGCCACCTCCAATATTTACCAGGCCGCATCCAGTACCTATCCCACTCAAAATGCGTTGTTTACAAATGCCTACCGTTTTTCGGGAATGACCAGACGCCGAATTTCTGCCGAACAGTTTTCCGATGCAGTAAGTCAGGTGATAACACCAATTTTTGAATTGGAAGACGTCAAATATAAAATTGGAGGTGAAAAAAAAGGGAGCTATCCTGAGATGATTTTTCCTAGGGCCTCATTAGTAGCAAACAACCGTTTTTTAACCGCGCTTGGTCGCCCAAACAGAGAAGTGGTAATTACGAGTCGCGACTCCCAAGCCAATCTTTTGCAAGCTTTGGAGCTTTCAAATGGCGAAAAACTTAATTTCGTATTAAAAAAAGGAGCGGAGCAATGGCAGAAAAAGTTTACTTCTAGTTCAGCTTTAGTTTCAGAAATTTATAAAAGAGCATTGGGTAGAAGTGCTACGGCAAAAGAAATGCAAATAGCCATAGAACTGCTTGGCAACACG
>JANOMP010000272.1:0-13209 GCA_031420365.1 Cytophagaceae bacterium | reverse complement strand
TATTACTCCACCTTTTAAGGCAGCAATAATAGCAGCTACATTTACTTTATCTTTTTCGCCTATAATACAAAGCAATCCGTTTACCGGAATTTTTTCACCTTTCTGTGCACCTATATGTAAAAGTGTTCCATTTTTGTAGCTCTCCAATTCCATAGTTGCCTTATCCGTTTCTATCTCAGCCAGTACTTCACCTTTCTTTACCGTATCGCCAACATTCTTATGCCATGCCGCTATTACGCCTTCTTCCATGGTGTCGCTCATTTTGGGCATTCTAATAATATCTGCCATTTTTTATTTTTTTTGCTTAGAATAAAATCAGTTTCAAAAATAGTGTAAACCATTTATAATTTAAATAAAATCTATTTAAATTATTTAATTTAGAAAAAAAACTTTAAAAAAACTTTACAATAGGTTCATTAACTATTTATTTTTAAAACAGCCATGAAAGCTTCTTGCGGAACTTCAACATTACCTATTAGACGCATTCGCTTTTTACCTTTTTTCTGTTTTTCTAGTAATTTTCGTTTTCTACTTATATCTCCTCCATAACATTTTGCCGTTACATCTTTCCTCATGGCTTTTATGGTTTCTCTCGCTATAATTTTAGTACCAATTGCAGCTTGAATAGCAATTTCAAATTGTTGCCTTGGTAATAATTCTTTTAATTTCTCACAAAGTTTCTTTCCCCAATCATATGCTTTATCACGATGAACTATTGCAGAAAGTGCATCTACAGGGTCTCCATTGAGCAAAACATCTAATTTTACTAAAGCAGATTCCTTATAGCCTGCTAACGAATAATCTAAAGAAGCATATCCTCTAGAAATAGTTTTCAATCTATCAAAAAAGTCAAAAACTACTTCTGAAAGCGGCATATCAAAAGTAAGTTCAACTCTAGTTGCTGTTAAATAAACTTGATTTTTAACTATACCTCTTTTCTCCATACATAGCTTCATAATGGGTCCAACATAATCAGAAGCGGTAATAATTTGTGCATTTATAAAAGGCTCCTCAATAGTATCTATCAAATTTGGATCTGGCATTTCTGAAGGAGCAGACACATGGATGATTTCTTTCCTTTTGGTATGAACAATAAATCTAACTGAAGGAACTGTGGTAATTACCGTCATACCAAATTCCCTTTCTAGACGTTCTTGCACAATTTCCATGTGAAGCATACCTAAAAAACCACATCTAAATCCAAAGCCAAGGGCGGCAGATGTTTCAGGCTCCCAAACTAAAGAGGCATCATTTAATTGAAGCTTATCCATTGAATCTCTAAGCTCCTCAAAATCAGTAGTATCTACAGGATAAATACCAGCAAATACCATAGGCTTTACTTCTTCAAAGCCTTTAATTTCCTCTAAAGATGGTTTATCAACATGTGTTATTGTATCTCCCACTTTTACCTCTTTTGCCACTTTGATACCCGATATCAAATAACCCACATCCCCACATTCTATAAAATCTCGAGGTTGCTTTTTAAGCTTCAAACTTCCAATTTCATCTGCAATATATTCCTTCCCAGTAGCAATAAATTTAACTTTATCTCCTTTTCTAATGGTTCCGTTTTTCACTCTAAATATTACTTCTATACCACGATACGAATTAAAAACAGAATCAAAAATTAAACATTGCAGATTAGATTTTGAGTCACCTTTTGGCGACGGAACTCTATGAATGATTGCTTCTAATATAGCATCAATACCAATACCTTCCTTTGCACTAGCTAAAACAATAGAATCGGGATTAATTCCAATTAAATCTACAATTTGATCTTTTACTTCTTCGACCATTGCACCTGGCAAATCAATTTTATTGATAACAGGAATTATCTCCAAATTGTGATCTAAGGCTAAAAATAAATTCGATATAGTTTGAGCCTCAATTCCTTGGGCGGCATCTACTATTAATAATGCACCTTCGCATGCCGCAATAGACCTAGAAACTTCATAACTAAAATCTACATGTCCTGGGGTATCTATTAAATTTAAGATATATTTTTCTCCTTCAAAAAGATAATCCATTTGAATGGCATGGCTTTTTATGGTAATTCCACGTTCTCTTTCCAAATCCATGTCATCTAAAAGCTGGGCTTGCATTTCTCTAGCTGTCACAGTGCCAGTAAATTCTAATAATCTATCGGCTAAGGTACTTTTCCCATGGTCAATGTGTGCTATAATACAGAAATTACGAATGTTTTTCACAAATGTTTCTTATTAAGATTTTGTATCCAATTAAATTAGGACTCTAGTAAAATGTTTGCAAAAATAGCAAAAAAAATGAGGATATTTAAAGGTTTTAGCTTCAAATATTAGACAAACTTGACAAGTACAAGAATTTTGTTTTTGATGTTTAATTCCAAAATCTTTTAAAAGAAATGAAAACACCATAATTGTCTGAAATAAGATCTCCTTGTTCTATACCAACAGAAACGTTTACAATTCCTTTAAGAGTAGGAGCTGGGATATAAGACTTAATTGATAAAGACATTTGATCTGCAACACCGATATCAACTCGAGGAGATCCAAAGTTTCTACTATATGAAAATCGAGCTTCTATATCTATGGTATTTAATTTGGTCTGAACACCTAAATAAACAGCTTTTATCCTATTATTATTGGAAAAAAACTGGTCAGATTGTTTCTGCTTTTCAATTTTAATATCCTTATCTGGAATCATAAAAGGTGTTCCAATACTTTGTTTGTTATAAGACCAGCCGTCCATGTATTGCCCATGATTAAAATAATAATTCTGGTTTTTACCGTAATGCCTTCCATTAAATCCTATCAGCCTTAATAACCCAGCCCTATATATTCCTTGGTTTGTAGTTTGAAGCACCTCCACAACAATTTTTTTTACTTTAGCTTGAGGCTTAAAATTGGCAATTGAAATACCATAAAGTCCATCATCAATATTTGTTAAACTACTAAATGTTTGCCCAGTTTCAAAAATAATCTGCTTGTAAGCCATCAATCTATAATTATTAATTGAAAGATCACCTCCAATATCTATTTGCCCTAGATGATTTCCAAATCTATTTTCATAGTCATACCTACTTATTCCACCTGTAGTATCTACTATTGGTCTTCCAATTGGAAATACAATATTTTTGAAGGCAAACCAATTCTCTTCATATTTTCCATCTTTTAAAAACCTAGGATCATCAACTGGCACCCCATAATTTGGTTTGCCTCCCCATTGCGCATGATGAAGGATGCCTCCATATAATTTAAGTTTCGAATTTGGCTTGCCGATGCGTCCATAAAGGCTCTTTTGATGCAAAAAATAATTACTTACTTTAGCTTGATTCCCAAACCATCCATGAGTAAAATGTCCTTTAAATGAAAGAAAATCAAAAAATAACCGGCTATATTCTGGAATAGAAAGTTGAATTTCAGGAATTGGCAAGGCGTTTCCTGACCATGTAATAGAGCCACTGCTTAATGTGGTGTCTATTAAACCGAGTACTTGTTTCTTTCTACCAAATGTTAAAGCAAACTTTCCCATATCCAATTTATAATAGGCTTCAGGAATAATTATTCTAGCCTCTGACCCTACAATTGTAATCATGTCGAAGCAATAATTAGATTTGAATATCTTGCGGGTAGTATCGACCCTTGATTCTATATTTTGACGAAACAAAATTGTATTTCCAGCATTCGGAAAAGCTCCAAATTGATTATTTTTAAGCCAAAAAGGAATTTTATTATTAATGGAGTAGAATCCACCTAATTCAACAGAATACTTGATTTTCCTAGGAGATTGAGCAATAATTAAATTATGACACATTAATAATGTGAATAAACAAAGTAAAATACTAAGTTTTTTATAATTCATTTTTTTTATTCCATATTGTCAATTTGGAATAAATATTACAAATATCAAGCCAATTAAGATAAGACCCATTTCATTAACATGGCGGTTAAAAAACCACCATAGGTACCAATCGCATAGCCTAAAACCGCAAAAATAACTCCTATTGGAACGAGAGAAGGGTGAAATGCACCAGCAACGACTGATGCGGAAGCTGCTCCTCCAATATTGGCTTGAGAACCTACCGCGAACAAAAAATACGGGACTTTTAGTATTTTACTCACTATTATCATGAACATAATGTGAACTAAAATCCATAAAATACCAATTAAAAAAAGCCAAAGATTGTCTGCAATAGCTAACAAATCCATTTGCATTCCAATAGCTGCTACCAAAAGATATAATATTAGACTTCCAATTTTAGAAGCACCTGCATGTTCAAGTTTTCTAAAAGATGTCCGAGACAAAATGATTCCTAGAATAGTAATTATTGTTATAACCCAGAAAAAAGAAGAAGTTAAACTGAATTTCTCCAAATAGGGATAGTTAGTCTTAATAAATGGAGTAATAATATCTGAAAAGAAATAAGCAACGCCAGTAACCACAAACCCAAGTCCAAAAATGGATAAATAATCATTAAACTTAGGTATCCTTTCATTCTCAATATTTAAATTTGTTATTTTCTGTTGCATTTCAGTAATCATTTTTGAATCAGCTTTAAACCAAGAATCTAACTTTTGTGAATATCCAACACCCACCAATAAAATAGCTAGCCAAGTCTCTGCAATTAGTACGTCTAAGGCGACCATTTGAGAAAAAATATAATTAGATGGCTGCAAAATTTCCTTTAATGCTGTTTGATTTACTCCTCCACCAATCCAGCTGCCAGCAATTGTGCCTAAACCTTTCCAAAGTACGTGTTCACCCGTAGCTACAAATGTTTGAGGATTTAGAATAGAAACAATCTTTACTGCAATTGGACCTCCTACAATAACCCCTATTGTTCCGGAAAGAAAAACTAGTATTGCTTTCCATCCAAACTTTTTAAGGATTTCAAGATCTAAACTTAAAGTAAACAAAAATAAGCAAACAGGCAATAAAAATTTAGAGACAAATGGATATATGCCAGAATTTCTGCCTGAAAATAAATTCAAAGTATTTAGTACTCCTGGTATAAAGTAACATAGTAGAATTGGAGGAATAAATTTAAAAAAGGCCAAAGCAAATTTATTTTTTGATTCTGAGGCCTTAAAAATTAAAATCAAAATTAAAAACAATATTCCTACAATTATTGCATCATTTGTTATCAATACTTCTTCTTGCATAAAAGATTTTTAATCAAATATAATTGACATACGAGCTGAAAACAAATGTGAAAAATAAATTTAAAACAAGATATTTTAATTTGTACAGAAGAAATAGATTTAATCAAAAAACAAAACACACAATCCACAAAACGGGACTGTGTGTCGCAATTACACTTCATCAACAAACTAAAAACCAAATAATTTTTTAGATACACAAATGTGCAAAAAAAAAAGCATGAAAAAAATAATATAAAAAAAATCTTTATCATGCCTTTTGCTGTAGGAGGGGGAGTCGAACCACCCACGATGCAGTTAGCCAAAGAGCAAAATTTGGTGGTCAACCCCAGTCGGAACTGAAAAACCCGTTCGGCTTTACTCTTCGTTTATCCTGAACCCATCACCCCCGAGACAGGAGGGCACGGCTGCCAATTTCGTCATCCTACAATATTTCAAATAATTTAAAAAAAACGCCAGAAGCATTTTTTTAACTACTTCGCAAAGGTAATACCAATTTTAATATTTAAGAAATTATTTATAAAAATACTTATTTTATCATACTATATTTAGTTTTTATACAATATTACTAAATATCATTTAGTTATTATATCTTTGCCATGAATTAAACTAAAGTTTTTTTATGAATAAAGATACTATAGACGAAACCGACTTGAAAATTTTAACCATTTTGGCAGAAGATGCCAAGGTCTCTTATGCTGAAATTGGCGAAAAAGTCTTTTTATCGCCAGGTGCAGTTCATACTCGCGTAAAAAAAATGGAAAAATCTAAAATAATCTTAGGGAGTGGAATAAAAATTGATTCAAAGAAAATAGGATGGGATATAAATGCTTTTCTTGGAATATATCTTGACAAAAGCTATTTATACGACGAAGTGGCTATTCAATTGGAAAAAATCCCTGAAATAGTTAGTATAAATTATACTACAGGAATATATAGTATTTTTGCAAAATTAGTATGTCGAGATACCGCTCATTTAAGAAACGTACTTCATGATAAAATTCAGAAAGTTCAAGGGATCCAAAGAACTGAAACTATTATATCACTTGAAGAAAGTTGGACAAGACCTACACCATTAACATAATAAATACATAATAAATACATAAAATATTAGTTTTCTAATCTATGAAAAAATACTTTTTATTTCTTTTTATTTTATTTTTGTTTTCCACTAATTCAGTCGGTCAATTTAACCAAAAAATTATTGAAGAAAAGCTCAAACTCCCCCAAAAACTTGGCATCTCAGAAACATTAATCCAAATTGGTGAATCATTTTTAGGTTTACCATATGAAGGGGGAACATTAGAAGGCCCAGAAGAAAAACTTGTGTGTAAATTAGATGCCTTTGATTGTTATACTTTTGTGGAAAACGTTTTGGCAATTGCCTTAACCAAACACGCTAGAAATAAATCTTTCGACTCCTATTTACAAAATCTACAGGATCTTAGATATAGAAAAGGAGAGATATATGGGTATACTTCTAGAGTCCATTACTTTTTAGAATGGGTAAAACTTGCGGAACAAAGGCGAATTTTACAAGACCTTACCCCAGTTTTTGGGACAAAAACTGGAAAGAAAATTAATTTTATGAGCAAAAATCGAATCCTATACCCATCTTTCGCCAAAGACCAACAAATTTTTGAAGAAGTTTTGGAAATGGAAAAAAGAGTAGAAAAATATCCACAATACCAAATAGCAAAAGCTGATTACAAAACGTATGAACAGTTAATTAAATCAGGAGATATTATATCTTTTACTTCTTCAACACCTGGTTTAGATGTAAATCACGAAGGCTTTGCCGTTTGGAAAAAGGAAAAATTATATTTAATGCACGCTTCTATTGAAAAAAAGAAAGTTATTATTTCAGATGAAACTTTGCAGGAATATTTGTTTAGAATAAAAAAACACTCGGGTATTATGCTAATTAAAGTGAATCAACCCAAATCTTAATTTTCCCACACTAATTCAATAATTTCACTATTAAAAACTAATGTACTTTGTTTTATTCCTTCTGGCTTAATTATTTCAATTGGGTGAGCCCCAATGTTCTTAAAGCTTTGTGATTTTACAATTTTTTCATTAATTTTATGAAATATCAAAACTTCTGTCATCACCTTACCTTCTAAAACATAAACCCCTTTCTTAACAATTTTTTGAAATTTACTTGGTTTGCTTTTATCATTAATTAGTAAAAAAATCTTTTCACAGTCTGGAAAACCAAAGCCAACATAATTGTTTGGAAAAGGAAAAAGATTTCCACTAATGCTCAACAGTCTTTTAATTTCTAATGAACTCATACTGGGGTTGGTCTGTAAAATACTTGCTACCAATCCTGTTACAATTGGAGCAGCTAGAGAAGTGCCATTCGTTGAAAAAACCGCTATCTCTGGCTTTAAAAATGTTTCGTTTTCAGGACCAATACTGCTATAATCCATCTTTTCTCCATCTCTTCCAACGGCACCTACACTTATAACCTCCTCCACGTCTGCAGGAGAGGAAACCAAACTCTTCCATTTTTTATTTCCTCCTTCATTGCCAGCAGAGGCTATTATTATCATCCCTTTTTCTACCACTGCCATTTTAGCTCCTTTAGCTATTAAAGTAGTTTTTCCATTCATGTTTTCAGGAAAATAATTTTCTTTGGGATCCGTGAAACCGTTGGTATAACCTAAAGAAGAATTTACCAACCTAACACCCAAGCTGTCCAACCATTCAATAGCAGCTATCCAATTGTCTTCTTCAATTCTAGTCTCTCTTTTACTAGATTCCGTACGTGCCAAATAAAATTTAGATTGGGCAGCTAAGCCCTGATAAAAATTTTCATTTTTTCCGCAAATTGCTTTTAAAACCATTGTCCCATGTCCTTCTAAATCAGATTCTTTTTCTCCAAAAAAATCTTTCTTATTTGGGTTTACAAAGTCTCGAGTACCTAATATTTTATTGTTTTTAAACAAATGATCTAAATCCATATCAGAATTTGCATCATAAAATCCTGCATCAATAACACCCACTGAAATATGATCTCCATTTAAGCTATTTTCAACAAATACATTGGCTTTTATCTGTGCTAAGGCATAAATTAATTTAATTTCTTCTACATTTTCTATTTTATTTAAATCATACAAAGCAATAGTAGACTTGGAATTAATCAATGAAACAGTCTTAATAAAAGGCAATTCTAGTATTTGTTTTACCTGCATATCCGAAAGGTTTGCTGAAGCAGCATTAAACCATTTTGATATCTGTTTTAATTCAATTCCTATATTTTTAATTTTAACTAAATCAGACGTCTTGGGACCAAAATCCGAAATCTGAAAAACTCCTAAGCCCATTTTTTTTCTATTCTCTATCGCTTTTTCTGATACATTTGGAGTATTTGCAATGGAGCGATCTTTAAAAAAGATCCAATACTTACTTTGTCCAAATGCATTATTAAATGGAAAAATTAAAAGTATATATCCAAGAAGCCAAAAATTTCTATTCAATTCGCCCATAATTAATTATTATTGCAAATATAAATTTAAAATTAGAAATGAGGTACGAAAAAATTCCAAAAGAACTTTTTATTAAAAACAGGGAATGCTTTTCTGAAAATACTTTGCCTTTCTCTATTTCAATTTTTACATCAAATAGCCTAATGCCAACTAATGCTGACGGCAACATGGGATTTGTCCAAAACAATGCTTTTTTTTACTTAACTGGTATAGATCAAGAAGATAGCTATTTGATTGTCTCAAAAACAGATAAAGAGATAAAAGAACTTCTTTTTGTAAAAGAAACGAATGAAACCTTACGGATTTGGGAAGGAGAAAAGTTGACACTAGAAGAATCCACTCAAATTTCAGGGATTAAAACAGTAAAATATAGTGCATCTTTTTGGGATATCCTTGAAAGACTAGTCTCTGATTTTCAAATAATATATTTACATTTCGATGAGCAAGTCGGCAAAAATCTATATTTTAAATCTAAGGAGAAAGTATTAATTGAACAATTAAAGGATCGATATCCTCTTCACACTTTTAAAAGAGCCTGCGAAATAATAAACAAGCAAAGAGAAATAAAATCAGCATTTGAAATAGAACTAATAAAAAAAGCTATTAATACAACAAAAAAAGGGTTTGAAAGGGCAGCTAAAATCTTAAAACCTGGTAAAATGGAATTTGAAATAGAAGCAGAATTAGGTCACGAATTTATGTTAAACCGGTCAAGAAACCACGCTTTTCAACCAATAATTGCTTCAGGAAAAAATGCTTGTGTACTTCATTATATTTCCAATAACGATACTTGTAAAAATGGTGATTTAATTTTAATGGATTTCGGAGCAGAATATGGAAATTACAAAGCGGATATGACTCGAACTCTCCCAATAAATGGCAAATTTACTGAAAGGCAAAAAGCAGTGTATTCTTCTGTATTGAATGTTTTAAAAAAAGTGAAATCAAAAATGATAATTGGAAATTCTTTCGACAATCTAAAAAAACAAACTCATGAAATTATAGGAGAGGAACTTGTTAATTTGGGTTTAATAACTGCCGAAAACCTTTCTCCAGACATAATTCAAAAGTATTTTCCTCATGGTATCTCTCATTTTTTAGGTTTGGATGTGCATGATGTGGGCAGCAAAAGTAGTATTTTTGAGGCAGGAATGATTTTAACATGCGAACCGGGAATTTATATTCTTGAAGAAGGGATTGGAATACGGTTAGAAAACGATATATTGATTACAAAAAATGGAAATTTAGATTTAATGGAAGAAATTCCAATTGAAATTGAAGATATAGAAATACTAATGAAAAACTAGTTTGTTTAAATTTAAATAGGTTATAAAGCCAGAAAAAGAACCAAAAACAGATAACAGATAACAGAAACCGAAAACTGAAAACCGATAACTGAAAACCGATAACAGAAAACAGAAAACCGATAACAGAAAACCGATAACAGAAAACAGAAAACAGAAAACCGATAACAGATAACAGATAACAGATAACAGATAACAGATAACAGATAACAAAAATGAAAACAGCAAAAATCAAATATTTGGGAGGATTAAGTACAGAAGCTCTGCACATTAGGTCGGGAAAAAGTATACTTACCGACGCCCCAGTTGACAACAATGGAAAAGGGGAGGCCTTCTCCCCTACCGACTTGGCTGCTACTTCCTTAGGGTGTTGTGCAATGACAATTATTGGAATAGCCGCACAAAAAGATGGCCATGAGTTTAAAAGTTCTGAAATAGAAATCACTAAAATCATGACCGCAGAAGCCCCAAGAAAAATTCAAAAAATACTCGTTGAGTTTGAGCTAACTTGTGAGCCAGCTTTAACAGAATCAGAGAAAAAAAGATATGAAAGAGTTGCTCATACTTGTCCAGTGGCCTTGAGTTTACATCCTGATATTGAACAAGAAATGATTTTTAATTGGCAAAATTAATTAATTAATTAATGGAATGGTTCAGTGAAATTAAAAGCTTTAAAAACTTTCTAAAATTGGAGCGAGGCCTTTCCATAAATTCTATAGAGGCTTATATTAAAGACACTCAAAAACTTTTTCAGTTTCAAGAAATCAAAAACTTGAACAAAAAACCAGCGGATATGAATGCCAATGACATTCATGATTTTCTGGTTTTTTTAAATGACCTAAGTTTGGCCTCAAATTCTCAAGCACGAATTTTATCAGGAATAAAAGCTTTCTATGAATTTTTAATTTTAGAAAACTTTACCCAAACTGACCCAACTTCTTTAATATCTGCACCAAAAATCATTAGAAAACTTCCAGAAACACTTCATTATCATGAAATAGAGTCAATGCTATCATTGATTGACCTTAGCTCTCCGCAAGGCACTAGAAACAAAGCAATTATAGAAACTATGTACAGCTGTGGCTTGAGAGTTTCTGAAGTTATTTCTCTAAAAATAAGTGAATGCAAATTTGAAGAGGGTTTCTTAAGAATAATTGGTAAAGGTAACAAAATGAGATTAGTACCAATTGGAAGCCAGGCAATCAAAATTTTAAAAATATATTTATCTGAAATAAGGCCAAATATAAAAATTCAGAAAGGGCAGGAAGATTTAGTATTTTTAAACAGAAGAGGAAAAGGGCTTTCTAGGGTAATGGTTTTTCTGATAATTAAAGATTTAGCAGAGAAAGCCGGTATTAGAAAGAATGTTTCTCCACACACCCTAAGGCACAGTTTTGCTACCCATTTAATAGAAGGTGGGGCAAATTTAAGAGCAGTTCAAGAAATGCTGGGGCATGAATCTATAACTACCACAGAAATTTATACACATCTAGATCGCGCATATTTACAACAAATATTAAAGGAATTTCATCCAAGAGGTTAGGTGAAGTGAAATATTTCATTTATAACCTTACAGATTTTAGAAAGTGTGAAAGTGGTATTGCTTTCTTCAAATAAATCAAAATTGAGTACCTGCCACAAACCTCCAAAAAAATATTTTAACAATAATTTTATTGTTAAAATATTTTGGCTATATATTTGTTGTCAAATGCACTTAACAACAAATTTGCAGCTAAATGAAAGATTGGATAAGCCCGAAAATAATCGTTGGACGAACCGCCATAGGAGATTATTACTTTAATCGACCACAAATTGTTTCAAAAATATGGGAAGAAGTTTTGAAAGGTAGCCACGTTCTCTTAGTTGCACCTCGCCGAGTAGGTAAATCTTCTGTAATGGAATACATGGTTGAAAATTGCCCAGAGGACGTAAAATGTATTTTTAGGAATATCCAAGCCATTAAATCTGAGCAAGATTTTTACAAGAAAATATATGAACTGTTGATAGAATGTCTCTCAAAATTCGGAAAAACAAAAAACTGGATTTCCGATTTTTTAGGAGGTATCAATATTATAGAAATAACAATGGACGGTGTAAAATTTGGCGATAAAAAGGAAGTCAATTATTTAGAGGAAATCAATCAATTATTACCCAAACTATCATCTAACAATCTCAAAATCGTGTTATTTATTGATGAATTGCCAGAAGTTCTCAACAATATGTACAAAGCTAAGAAAATAGAAGAAGCCAGTGCTATTTTAGATAATCTCAGACAATGGCGACAAACCCCCGAATTCAAAAAGCATTTCGGTCTGGTATTGGCGAGTTCAATAGGAATTCATCATGTGGTTAAAAAACTTGATGGAAGAATTTCTGACTTCAACGATTTGAACCAAGTCCCTTTTGAACCTCTCTTACCAACCGAATCCCGTGAATACATCAAATGGGCAACGGATCAGGCTACGGTATAATATGATGAAGATCTGCAAGAATATCTTCTCAACAAAATCGTCTATCCACTGCCCTACTTTATCAATTTAATATTGGAAAAATAAAAAAAATTACCACAAAATAAGTTTTTCGACTATTTGATACGAATAGTCGAAAACTTTATATATTTTTGTACAGCACAAAATGCAAACTGCAAATAATAAATAATTGGTAGATTCTTCTAATCATTACCAAATTGAGATTCGTTTTCAAAAATTTACATTATTTTAATCATTAAAAATTATGAAAAAGGGAATTCAAATCGTTTATTTACTTACTTTTCTAGTTTTATCCTCAATTGGATGTAAAAAAAAGGTCATCCCCAAGGAAACCGATGTGGAAGTTATATCTGTGTCACCATGCGGAAAACTGGAGCAGATTAATATTGATCATGGCTTATCATATAGTTTACTAGCAACCATTGAAAATGTAGAAGCTACCATAGTAAAAAACAAATTTGATAACAAAACCTATTTTTTCAAAATTACTTTTGAGAGCAGCGAATATTGGCTTAGCCCCTGCAATCTTACTGATGAATTTAAAATTGATGGTTTAGATGTAAAACTATCAGTTAAGATGTTTAGGTTAAATTGTCCGAAAAAAACTGGATGTCCTAATGGAGATTATCCCACTGGATCTGAACTAGTTAAAATTCAAAAAAAATAATTTTCTCTAATCTAACTAATAATTTTTTATAAAAAAGCCTCTATTATTCATGTTCGCTTTGCTTTACCAAAACTTTCTATTTGGTCAATCAGTTATTAAAGCTGAAAAAAAATCCAT
>JANOMP010000271.1:0-4773 GCA_031420365.1 Cytophagaceae bacterium | reverse complement strand
AAAACAATACTGGAAGCTTTAAATATAAAAAAACGACCCTTCGTGAAATTAAAATCTGTAGTACACAAACCGAAACCCAAAAATCCGCAACTGGCTATTAAAGGCCTACTTAGCTCCGCTTAATACGCAATGTGGGTTAAGTTGCTAATAGCTAGATAATTAATTTAAAAATTCATGGCGGACGGCCAGTCAGGATTTTTTTTTGTGAGTGTTTTTGCGAAACGTCGCACCGGTTACTTTTTTTCAAAAAAAAGTAAGGCTAACAATAAATTCAGTAAACAGCAATCATTAATTAAAGTTTATAAAATTCAGGGTTTCACTCTAAATCCTGTAAATCCAAACATTTATTATTAAATAGTTGGGTAAGTGTATCCTTGCCTGTATTTTCTCTCTAATAGTTTATTTGCTTCTCTATCATTTGTTATTATTTCTTTTTGGCCGTCCCAATCTAAACTTTTACCTGCTCGCATTGATGCCATTCCCAATAGGCACATATTTGTAGCTCTGTGGCCTTTTTGAATATCAGCAAAGGGTATTTTTTTTGTTTTTATGGAATTTAAAAAATCAGCCCAAACCAAATCAATATTTTGCTGATCTGGTAAATTTAATTTTGGATCCTCATGAATTATGTCTTTGTTTTTATTACTTGGATAAAACGTCCAACCATTTTGCCAACCCATATGGAAAGTTCCCTCAGTACCATGAAAATATACTCCAACATTTTCAGATTTTTGTGTTGGGCGACTATTTAGTTGACTATGTTCCCAAGTACAGGTAAAATCTTCAAAATCATACACCACAATTTGGCTTTCTGGGGAGTTGTTATTGTTAGTATTTATTTTATCTGAGGCAATTGAAAATATTTTTTTTGGTGCAATCTCATCAGTCCACCATAAAATTTGATCAAACCAATGTGGCCCCCAGTCCCCAAGTTGTCCATTAGCAAATTCTAGGCGTTGTCTCCAACTGCGAGGATGAATGCTTGAATTATAAGTTACCAAAGGTGCAGGCCCACACCAAGCATCCCAATCAAGTTCAGATGGTATGGGTTCATCAGGTGTTATTTTTCCTTGACCAAAATTATAAGTTACAAATGATCTTACTTCTTTTATTCGACCAACTTTACCTGACTTTAAGAATGCTTGTCCACTTACATTATGTGGAGAATACCTTCTATGAAAACCTGTAATGCAAATTTTTTGTGTATCTCTTGCAGTTTTCAAAATTGCTTTTCCCTCATTTAGTGTATGACTAATTGGTTTTTCTAAATAAACATGGGCACCAGACTTCATGGCTTCAATGGCAATAAGGGCGTGCCAATGATCAGGAGTAGCATTTATAACAATTTCAGGTTTTTCTTTAAACAAAAGCTCTTGATAGTTTTTATACGTTTTTGGAGAATCTGAACAAAGTTTTTTTACTTCTTCTAAACATTTTTTTAATTGCCTATCGTCCACATCGCATAACGCAACTACCTGGCATTCACCAGATTTTATGGCTTCTCGTAAAATATTTGTTCCCCACCAACCAGAGCCAATCAAAGCTAATTTAAATTTTGTTTGAGCAGAATAGGTGATAAGTGGCCTAGATAATATTGCTGAGGTGGCTAAAATTGAAGTTTTTAAGAATTTATTCCGATTCATATTTTAAGGTTTAAGCTTAAAATTAACAAATTAATCTAAAAATACAATAAAAGAAAGTAAAGCTTCTGTTTGGAAGGTTTTTCTATTTTTCGATATTATCCTCTACTTTAAATTGAATAATTTGTAAAATTAAATGGAAAGGAATCGGTTCATTTAATGGAAATTGAACAGAACCTTTTCCTTGTTTGTATTTAGATTTTCACTTTTAAATTTCGAATGACCGGCCGACGAAGCATAAAAACCTATATGCGTTTTATAGGCAGCAAAATAAATTAAAGGTTTTTTATTTAGTTTGTATGTGGGAATACCATAAGAAATAGATTCTTCAACATTTGGGGTCGTTTTTTTTTAATAATTTCTCGAATTAATTTTCAATTAACTGAAATCTATTTGTTCCTTCCAATCTCTCCCATTCGGTACCAATTGGTTTTTTAATTAGATTAATTATGGCCCTGTCGTAATTGGCAATGGTGTTTAAGTCATAAAGCATCACATTTTCGTCGTTTTCCACATAGGCATCATCTTCTGTTCCCGAATAGAACCTCCAGCCACTATCAGAAGTTTCTTCGGGCAGTTCTCTATACATATAACCTACTTTAAGGCCATCCTCGGTAATTTTTTTAGATGCATAGCAAGTTGTTCCAGAGGTAATAAGGTCATCGAATAATTCAATTTTATGTTCCATGTAATAATTTTTGTACAAAATTAATCAAAAAATGAATTTGAAAAATGAGAACTTTAAATTTAGTATTTGTCAATTAATAGAAATTTTGTATTTTCTTACTTGATTTGCATTTACGTTTTCAATTGCTAATTTTACCATTTCTCGTATTCTTCTCTTTCTCCTTTCTATTGTCTCTGCATTCAAAATCCATTCTAATATTCCTGTTTTTGATGATTTTGAAAATAAATTCAAATTTTCTTTTGTCAGCTGATTGTTTCAAATTTTATTCAATATTTTCTTTTTAAAGAATTTTATAATCCTTTTAGATTTTAAGGCATTACAGGATTTATAGTGGAGAAATATTAATTTGTGAAATCTTTTAGAAAACAAATAAACATTGTTCCATTAATCTCATTCCGAATATATTCGGACCGTCCGTATGAAAATTTTAAGCAAGTTAAATTGCTAATAGATAGATAATTAATTTAAAAATTCATGGCGGACGGCTTTCAGGATTTTTTTTGTGAGTATTTTTGGCTGAGCTGGCATTCCAGTTGGTCCGACATTCGGCTTTTTTCAATTGGACAGGCATACCTACGGTGCGTCGAAACGCAAAAGTAAGGCTAACAACAAATTCAGTAAACAGCAATCATTAATTAATTTTATAAAATTTAGTGTTTCACTCTAAATCCTGTAAATCCGATTTTAATTATAAACATATTGCATTGAATCCGATTGAAAATTATTGAGATTCATTTTCTTTGACTAATTTCGCTCAAATTTTCATCAATAGTATTGTTTATGCCTGTAGATTTTTTAAAAGTTCCTTCTCCCTGTTTTGTTTTAGAAGAGCAATTACTTAGAAATAATTTAGAATTACTTCATGTTATACAGGAGCGTTCTGGGGCAAATATTATTTTAGCCTTAAAAGGTTTTTCTATGTATTCCGTGTTTCCAATGGTGAAAAAATACCTTTCCGGAGCCACAGCTAGCTCTTTAAATGAAGCAAGGTTAATTTTTGAGGAAATGAATTGTCAAGCACATACCTATTCTCCTGCTTATAAACCAGAAGAATTCTTTGAAATAATGAGGTATAGTAGTCATATTTCATTCAATTCAATAAATCAATTTGAATATTTTAAAAATCAGGTATATTCTTCAAATAAAAAAATTTCTATGGGTTTGCGTATTAATCCTGAATATGCAGAGGTCGAAACAGAAATGTACAATCCTTGTGTAATAGGGTCCCGATTAGGAATAACCCGGAAAACACTTGGTGAAAATCTTCCAGATGGAATAGAGGGACTACATTCTCATACTATGTGTGAAAATGATTCTTTTGTTTTGGAGCGAACTTTAGTTCATATTGAGGAAAAATTTGGAGATCTTCTTCATCAAGTAAAATGGCTGAATTTAGGAGGAGGACATTTAATAACTAGAGAAGGATATAATCATGAACATTTAATAGCTCAAATTAAAAGACTAAAAGTAACATACGATATTGATGTTATTCTCGAGCCAGGTTCTGCTATTGCATGGAAAACAGGCTATTTGAAAAGCACTGTATTGGATATTGTTGATGCTCAAGGAATTGATGTGGCTATTTTGGATGTTTCATTTGCCGCTCACATGCCAGACACCTTAGAAATGCCTTATAAACCTAAAGTACTGAGTGCAATTGAACCATCCCCAGGAAGACCCATGTATCGCTTAGGAGGAATGACCTGTCTAGCAGGGGATTATATGTCAGATTATTCTTTTGAAAAACCTTTAAAAATTGGCGATACCTTAATTTTCGATGATATGATGCATTATACTATGGTAAAAACTACTACGTTTAATGGAGTTGGTTTGCCTTCAATGGGTATATGGAAAGAAAGGGGAGAATTTGAATTGCTAAAGACCTTTGGTTACGAAACGTTTAAAGATAGAATTTAAATTAATAGTTAAAATAATTTAGCTTAGTACTTTTTGATTTTAACTGATAGAGATCTTAATCAACAATATATTTTTGGCATTACAGGATTTAGAGTGGAGAAAGTATTATTAAATAAAACCTTTTAGAAAACAAATCACTGATTGTTCCATTAATCACATTCCGAATATATTCGGACCGTCCGTATGAAAATTTTTAAGCAAGTTAAATTGCTAATAACGAGATAATTAATTCAAAAATTCATGGCGGACGGCTTTCAGGATTTTTTTTTGTGAGTGTTTTTTGCGAAACGTCGCACTGGTTATTTTTTCAATTGGACAGGCATACCTGCGGTCAGCCGATGCTGAAAATTAAGGCTAACAACAAATTCAGTAAACAGCAATCATTATTTAAAGTTTATAAAATTCAGGCTTTCACTCTAAATCCTGTAAAACCATTAATTTTATAAAATTCAGGGTTTCACTCTAAATCCTGTAAATCCGAATTTTGAAGTCATTGATTGGCATTTCTGGTACAACTGGTACTAAAAA
>JANOMP010000270.1:0-7306 GCA_031420365.1 Cytophagaceae bacterium | reverse complement strand
CTTTTTAGAATTTAAAAAAAAGTGAAAAAAAGTGAAAATAGACAAAAATTTATTCCTTTTTGACTACTTTTCGGAGGGCTAAATGCAAGTTGGGTTAAACTACCCCGTCCTCAAATACTGGTGTTGAGTTACGACCTTTGTCAAAACTAATATATTAAATGTAGAATTTTAACTTTCTGATATTTAAAGTCAATTTCATTTTATCCTTTTTACTAAATCAGTATATGGAATTATCAATTCACGACCTAAAGGCTGCCCGCTTCTAAAAGATTGGGTTCTTAGACTCAAGTTTCCGTTAGGAACTTCAAATGCTCCAACATATTTTTTAGCATAGTTTACTGGATATGTATTATCTATGGAATAATATATTTCTGCATTTGGAACATTGTTGCTAAGTTCTACTATTATTTTTTCCTTCTCTTTCTTTACTACTACAATTGGCTCATAAACTGCTTTTGAAATATTTATTTTTGCAGCATCGAACCTAGAAAAGTGTGCTTCTGTTCGATTTATAAATCCTGTCCAGTTTTTGGCATCTTTTGGACTCCATAAAACTTCTGACATTGCAAAAGATCGAGGATACGTCATATAAAATGCGAATGGAAGAGTAGGAATTACTTCCGTCCAGAGGTTTGCTTGACCTCCTAAAATATATTTTGAATCAATTCCATCAGGTACAGGTTCAAATAAATACGTCTTTTCTAAAGTTAGGTCATTATAAATGGGATTTTCAACGCTTTTATCTCCCTGTGTATAATCAATATAGGCATAATCAGTTGGTGTCATTACTACTGGTACTCCCATTTTGGCAGCCTCTATTCCACCTTTCATCCCTCTCCAACTCATTACTGCAGCACCCGGCGCTAGTCCGCCTTCTAGTATTTCATCCCAGCCTATGAGCTTTTTGCCTTTGCTACTCACAATTTTCTCGACGCGTTTAACAAAATAGCTTTGAAGTTCATGGGTGTCTTTAATGTTATTTTTCTTCATAAATGCTTGTACATTTGCATCTCTTTGCCAAAAGCCATGATAGCTCTCATCGCCCCCCATGTGTATATATTGGCCTGGGAACAGTGCTGCCACTTCCGTCATTATTTTGTTTATAAAATCATATACTTTCTCATCAGCTGGGTTTAATGTATTTTCAATTATCATCTCGAAAGTGCCATTACCAAACCACTCGGCAAACTTAGATCCAGGGTTTACAAAAGTTGTTTTTTTAAGGGTGGAAAGCTCAGGATATGCGGCAAGAGCAGCCATGCTATGTCCAGGAACGTCTATTTCTGGAACAATAGTAATATTTCTTTCAGCGGCGTATTTAACTATATCTTTTATTTGTTCTTGGGTATAAAATCCACCGTAAGTTGCTTTTTCTCCTTCTTTTGGGTATGGACGCGTATCGCCAAATCTGCCGAATCGTTCCACTCTCCATGCACCAATTTCAGTGAGTTTTGGAAGTGATTTAATCTCAATTCGCCAACCTTCGTCGTCTGTTAAATGCCAATGAAAAACATTGAATTTGTATTGAGCCATTTTGTCGATATACGCTTTCACTGCTTCAACTCCAAAAAAATGTCGGCTATCATCAAACATTAAGCCTCTCCAGCCAAATCTTGGATAATCTTTTATTTTGCAACCCATCAGCATTCCTATTCCCATTGATTGTTCTTTCGATTCAAAATTTAGGGGTAACATCTGTCTAAGCGTTTGCAAACCATTGAATATTCCAGCATTTGTATTTGCCAAAATTTCAATACTATTTTCTTTTACTTCTAAAGTATATCCTTCATTCCCCAATTCAATGTTTTGGGATTTAAATAAATCAATAATTATAACTTTATTGCTCCTATCAGGAATTGTAACAGTTTTGAAAGTAAGGTTTGTGCCAGCATTCTTAAGGAAGGCTTGGAAGTTTTCTGCCATTTTTTTGAGTTCAAGATTACTGGCTCTTAAGTCAATGCTTGTTTGGTTGTCGAGCATAAACATGCCCTCTTTAGATTCAAAACTGACTGGTGCAGGAATAATAGAATGTTGAGCTTTAGCTGTAAAAACGCCTAAAAACACGAGGAACGACACAATGATAATTTTCATTTAAGAATACAATTAAGGTTGATTGCAAAATTATTAATTTTTTTTAATAATATCGAAATATACCAAGCTTTTGTTTATTGTATTTCACAGCAATTTCTGGCATTACAGGATTTAGAGTGGAGAAATATTCATTTGTGAAATCTTTTAGAAAACAAATAAACATTGTTCCATTAATCACAAAAACGTCCGTATGGAAATTTTTAAGCAAGTTAAAATGTTAATAGCTAGATAATTAATTTAAAAATTCATGGCGAACGGCCAGTCAGGATTTTTTTTTGTGAGTGTTTTTGGCTGAGCTGGCATTCCAGTTGGCCCGACATTCGGATTTTTTCAATTGGACAGGCATACCTGCGATCCGCCGACGCAGAAAAGTAAGGCTAACAACAAATTCAGTAAACAGCAATCATTAATTAAAGTTTATAAAATTCAGGGTTTCACTCTAAATCCTGTAAATCCAAATTCTTTAAATAAATGAAATTTATAATCGAAAGGCTTGAATAAATTGTATTATGAAATAACATCTTCTAATTTTCAAATACTAATATATTGATTCACAATTTGAAAGAATCTACTTAATTAAATATAGCCATTTAAATCAACTTTCAGGGCTTTCAGAAAAGAAATCGAACGGATAGAATCAAAACACCTCCTGATTTTATACGGCTGGGTATTATCACTACTGGACACTCAGGCCAGGCTAGCATTGTTACAAAAAAATGAAGATAGCATAATAAATACGCCACAATTAACACATCTCAATGACCAGTATCCGCTTGGTACCAATACATCAGTGACGACACCATAGCCGATGCCACTCTTGATGCATGATGCATAATTCATGAAGCCCAATAGGATAGAACTGAAGGGAGAATCCGTGAGAAAAAACAACAAAAATCAAAATAAATAAATATCTTTGAACCAAAATCTAATCAAAACAAAACAACTCAACTCTGGTGGCTCACTTTGAACCGGAATGGGTGGCTCACTTTCATTGGAATATGAAAAACCTTAATACAAATGAATAAAGTACTGCTTGCTTGTTTTTTTACATTGTCACCCATCTTATTGTGTGCGCAAAAAATGCCGCTTCCGGGATTGGATCTTATCCGTACAGAAGACCTGAAAAAAGATCTCTTCGAATTTGCCGGTGCAAAATTTAACGGTCGCTCAGCCGGGACATTAGACGAACTGAAAGCGGCCGCATGGCTGGCCGAAAAATACAGGGAAATTGGCTTAAAACCAGCTGGCGATGATGGCACCTACTTTCAATATTTCACTTTATGGCGCAATCATATTGCTAACAGCTCTTACATACGGCTAAACAACAGCCCACTGGAGCTTTGGAAAGATGTAGCCGTTTCGCAAATGGCTAATGTTCAGCTGAACGGTGAGATAGTTTACGTAGGAAATGCCCTTTCTTTAGACACTAATACTGTTGACGTTAAAGGTAAAATAGTAGCGATTGAAGCAGATCCAAAAGACATAAACCTGGATGTTTCCTTGCCCACGTGGCGTTACAATCGTTACATATTTTTGAAATACGGTATGCCATTGATCAGAAAAGGAGCTTCGGCAATTTTATTTATTGCAGATCAAACTGCAGAAAAAGCATGGAATGATGCCGTTGAAAATTTCAAAAGGGGCAGTTATGATATTGACGGCGGGCCAAATGTGAATGTAACTACTACTGTTCCGGTCTTATGGCTGCACAACACGGCAAAAAAAGAAATCGAAAACAAGTCCGCAACCTTTTCAGCAAATATTGTTGTTAACAAATACCCTTACCCATCAGTAAATGTGGTAGGAATGGTTGATGGAACCGATGCTGTTTTAAAGTCTGAATACCTGTTATATAGCGGCCATACCGATGCCCATGGGATAAGGAATGTAATTAAAGGCGATAACATTTACTATGGTGCAGACGATAATGGCAGCGTGAACGTGGCTATGCTTGCTAATGCGAGAGCTTTCGCCAAGAACCCTGCAAAGCGGTCTGTGCTATTTGTAATACATGGTGCGGAAGAAAGAGGTTTATTGGGCTCGAGGTACTATTCTGCACACGCTACAGTTCCAATAGCTAAAGTGGTGGCGGTTTTGAACGGAGATATGATTGGAAGGAACCATATTGATAGTGCAGTCATACTTGGCAGTGTGCCGCCCCATAGAAATTCTCTTGATTTAGTCACCATGGCTTTATCTGCAAATGCCGAGGGACCGAAATTTAAGCTAGATAACACTTGGGACAAACCTGCACATGTTGAAGGATGGTATTTTAGGAGCGACCATCTGCCTTATGCAAGATTAGGGATACCCTCCCTGATGTACACCACGCTTTTACATCCCGATTACCATACGCCACAAGATAATGCTCAGAATATCAATTATTTAAAATTAAAAAAAATGGCCGATTGGATGTACCGGACTGGCTGGAAGGTAGCCAATGCTGATAAGCGTCCCTCGACCGATAAGGATTTTAAGCTGGAGAGATAATTGAGAAATCTATGGAACATTTGTGCAAGGTTCAACATTAGAAATTCTATGGAACATTTGTGCTAAAAAATCGCCACATAATCAAGGTGCAAGCCGTTAGGCTGTGAAAAATTCACATCTTACCAAAACAAGCCAAAAACAGAACAACAAAGCATTGCGATTAACTTCAAGGATAAATTAACGATTGGTAACAAAGTATTTTTCAAAAAAAATAAAACCATAGGTGTGCTTTTGCAAAACGGTGTCAATGAGTTTGAATTATCGGCAATTATGGACACTTATAATCGAATTTTTCCAAAATCCATAGAAAGTTTTGTCATAACGGGGTACACAAGTGACCACAAAATATAGTTTAACGATAGTGTCTACAAGTGAGATTGACGAAAACAAATTAGATGAACTGCACTTTGCTTAGTCCTTTGTTATTATCAAAAGAAGAGTAAAAACGTTTAGGAGCAACTGAAATTGTCACGTATAACAACATGAAAAAACAATATATTATAGATTATTGCCTTGATAGGATAACGATTCAATAGGGTAAATAAACCACCACCACAAAAATACAATAACCTTATATTTAATTATTTATGACCAAAAATACCGCCAATATGGGCATTGCCATGTGGTAAAGTCAAATAAGAATTTAATAAATAAAAATAATAAGCGATAAGTAAAAAAAGGCAGATAAAAACACAAAAAAGAGCTCCAATCCTAATTTAAAAAGGCTAAAACACAGCTCTAAAACCCAGCAATGTTGGAGGAATCTCCATAAAAGAAATCACTAAACGTTTTGCCGCCGACCTAGCCTCGCACAACGTTAGTAGTCGAACGCGACCCCGGCCCCATTTTGAGCCTTTAAAATTTCTTCCTATCTTTACAAGGTCAAAGGCCCAAAATGGGTAAATACTTAAAGATTATATTGCATTTTTCATTAAGTTCTTCATTAACTATTAAAACAAGATTTATGAAACAAGGATTAATGTGCACGGGAATAGTTGTGTCTATCTTGACCTTGAAAAGTTTTGGTCAAAGTAACAAACCCTTCACAGCTTCATTCATCGGACGAATGGGAGTTGATACAGTTTTAATTGAAACTTATACAACCATAAATAATCACCTTTACGGAAAAGCTTTTATACGTGTGCCGGAAGATTATATTGGTGAATTTATATTCACTTTTACCCCAATGGCAGTATAAGGGAGTTTAATATCAATGCAATGAATCCTATTAACAGTTCTGTTCCATTTGAAGCAAAATCAGGCGCATTTGGATATAGACTGAATATGAATTGTCAAGATGATACATGTACATACTACAACTCTGACCCAGGAAAGAACTCTGAAAGAGTTGTCAGGCACGCCACAAAGACAATGGATTTTGTGGGCGGCTGGGTACCTTTGATTTCACTGATGGAATGGAATTGCATGCGTTTAGCTAAGTCACATTTGCAATCAATACCATTGAAAATGATAAATCATAATATTGGCGTTTATGACATTGGAGTTCATTATCAAGACGGTGGAACGATGATTTTCGGTGGGCCGTTCTTAGAATATACAACAAATAAAACCGACAAAGAAGGCAGAATAATAAGCGTAAATGGAATTGGAACGCCGTGGAATTACAATGTAACAAAACATCCGCCTATTAACATTGAAGAAATTGCTCAAAGGATGACTAAGACGCCGGGTATAGGAATACCCTCGCCTACAGAATCAATAGATGCTGTAATACAAAATTCAAAAATCGCTCTTACCTACGGGAGACCATATAAAAGGGGCAGAACAATTTTTGGAGGCGTTGTTCCATATGATTCTTTATGGAGAACCGGTGCTAACAGACCAACAAGGATAACGTTTGAAAACAACATAAAAATTGGAAAAAGCTTAGTGCCAAAAGGCGTGTACAGTATTTATACAATTCCGAAAATGAATGAGTGGCTACTCATTTTTAATACCGATACAAAAAGATGGCCTACAGATCCTGATCGGTCAAAGGATTTTGTTCAGGTTTCAATCCCAATTAAAAAATCAACCGACGTCAAACAACAATTTACGATTGAGTTAAATGAAACAAAAAAGGGAGGGCAATTACAGTTTATGTGGGACGATATTATCGCCATTGCAGATTTTGAAATTGTAAAGTAAATTGAAACGACCTTTCGTAGAAGAAAACGCCACATAACATTGCTTTGGCAATATGGCGGGGCGGAGGAAAAAAATCGGCTGCATATCGCAACTCAGCGTCGGTTTCGGCAGACGAATAACACGGTCTTTAGTATAAAAAATGAGCTTTTGTATTTTAACTCAGCGTTGGTTCCCGGAGGAAGAACATGAAATGCCGCCAAATCGCCAATGCTTTAACGTTATAGCCAATCCAACATACTCCCCCGACCGTAAACTAAACAAGCTAACGTTTACTGGCTAAATATTGTAAAAATTCATTAGTTTTGACAAGCTCATTGCAAGGCCGATCTGCAAATTGTTGCTCCCGATAGGAGCCATCGGGAAGCACGATGGCAATCCTGGTTGAGGTGTGTGTCAAAACTAAAGTGGTGGCTCGATTCGTCGATGACCCCGATCAGAATAATTATATTCCAAAAGAACATCTCCTTTGAGCTTTTTTACCATTTAAATTCTACAAAAATGAAAGTAAGAAAGAAAACAATTGCAATGGAAATCGTTAATCCCGATGCTGCGGGAATTGACATCGGTAGCCGTTCTC
>JANOMP010000269.1:0-15327 GCA_031420365.1 Cytophagaceae bacterium | reverse complement strand
ATATGATTTTTTCTTTTACTTTTTTTCTAATTACTTTAGTTTTTAACTTAAAATTACATAAGTTCTATTTTTAACTGGCTTGCTGCCATTCTTTTTTCAATACCTAAAATGTCAAAGAATATTGCCTTAAAAAATATGTTTTTCTTAGAAACTAACTATATTCCAAAGATACTTTCTATATGAAACTCGACACTATCCTAATATTATAAGATTTTCAATTCTGTTTTTATTACTTTTTAATCTGTCAATCATATAAAAAAATAAATATACTTTTAAAAACATTAATAATGATAAAAAAGATCAAAAAACCTGCTAAATCATAAGGTTCAGGTATTCCATAATTAAGGGACTAATTATTTAAAAATCAATAACGCTATAAAAATTAATCGGCCATTTCAAAAGAAATTTTTAATCCAAAAATAGTTCACTTAATCCAACACACACAATCGCTATTTACTCTAAACATAAAAGGAGACTCATTTCTAGCTAGCAAAAATTCATCTACTGCCAATTTACATCCTTCATAGGCTAAATAATCATCTATTATTATTACTCCACCTTGCACCACTTTGTCATAGAGATAATCTAAACAAACTTTAGTAGATGCATACCAATCACCGTCTAAACGCAAAAGGGCAATTTTATTGATTTTAGTAGAAGCAAAAGGTAAAGTATCTTGAAACCATCCCTTATGAATAAAAATTTTATCTTCAGGATACTTGACTATATTTTTTAATAATTCCAAAACATGCCCCTCATTGCCTGGACCTTCCTTCCCCATTTTTTGATAAATACCATTTATAGGCTTTAATCTTCCTTGAGCATTTTCTATCCCACCTACCTCTTCAATGGCTCTGTGTCCATCCAACAAAGCATCAGGCTCACATATATCATCAAAGGCATCAAATAAATGGACCTTTCTATAATCGGATTTTAATTTTAGAGCATTGGCCATTGTCGCTACAGCACCTCCTTTCCATACCCCACATTCTATAAAATCACCTGCTATCTCTTTAGTAATTAGATAATTCGTTACCTCAACAATGTTAATCAATCTAGCATCACATAACATAGAATTGGATTTTATTGCTTCTAAAACCGTTTTGTCAATGTTCTTGAGTAGATAATTGTCGGTTTGGCCTTGACTTTTAACAATATTAAATCCAAATTTCTTAAGGATAAGTTGAGCTAATTTTTTAAACATTATTAAAAATAAAATTTATTGTATTTCTAAAAGATAATTTCTTAAACTATAAAGTTGTCAGACATCAAATCTAATTTTAATATTTTATGGTTGAAAATAATACGCTTCTGGATATTCGAAAAAAAATTAATTGTTGGAAAACGTAAAATTCCCGATTTATCAAAAATACGAATTTTCTAGCTCAATGAGACACATAATGCTCATAAAGTAATGAAAACAAACTAATTTTTGATTGACTGCTAGGTAAAGTAATTTTGTAAGCTCAGTGTTTTGATGATTTGTCTAACAAGTTTCCAAGGTGTTCAATAAATAATATAGCGTAAAATTAATGCTTAATTTTTAAATTTAAGATTTACCTAAAAATTCAAAAAAGTCAAGCAAAATATTCACAATAATCGACTAACAGTTAAGTAAAAAATATTGGCACAAAAAATTACTGTAGCTTTTCTAATGTAAGCACTATTTCCCTATCCAATACAATCTTCCTTGATCAGTTACAGCATACAAAGCACCGTCTTTACCTTGTTGCACATCTCTAAAACGTTGAAATTCCTCACTTAATAGTCGTTCTTCGCCAATTACCTTATTGTCTTTTATTACCAATCTTGCTATATACATTCCGCTTAAACAACCCACAAAAAGATTGTTTTTCCATTCTGCAATTTGAGAACCTGTATAAAAAGTCATTCCAGATGGAGACACCGATGGATCCCAATAGTAAACCGGCTGCATCATTCCTTCTTTTTGCTGAATGGCATCCCCTATTTTGCTGCCTCCATATTCAATACCATAGGTTATAGTTGGCCACCCATAATTTTTACCTGCAACTACAAGATTTATTTCATCGCCTCCTCTTGGCCCAAATTCATTAGACCACAAATCACCAGTTTCCGGATTTATGGTTAATCCCTGCACATTTCTGTGGCCGTAAGAGTACAATTCTGGTCTAGCACCTTCAGTTGAAGCTAAGGCATTGCCTGGAGCAGGTTGACCATCCTTTGTGATTCTTATAATTTTTCCTAAACTAGAATTCAAAGCTTGGGCTTGAGGGCGTGTACTTTTATCTGAGCGTTCGCCCGTACTAATAAATAAATATCCATTTTTGTCAAAAAGTACTCTTCCTCCAAAGTGCAAATTACCTTTGTGCGAAGGAGTAGCTCTATAAATTATTACTGAATTTTCTATTTTACTTTCGTCATTACTCAAACGACCTTTGGCCACTGCGGTGTGGTTTCCACCCGAAACTGGTTCTGCAAATGCCCAGTATACCATACGATTTTGCACAAAATCAGGATCCAAAGTTATACCCAGTAAACCTCCCTGCCCATTTTCATCTACTTTTGGCAATCCAGTAATTTTTTCACTTATTTCGCCAGTGGATTTGACAATTCGCAAATTTCCTGCTTTTTCGGTAATCAACAATCTTCCATCAGGCAGAGAAGTCATTCCCCAAGGTGAGTTTAATTTTTCTGTAAGTACTTTAAATGAATATTTAGTAGAGGTTTTAATACCTGGTATCCGAGTTTGTCCAATAAATGCAGACTTGTATTTAGAATTTGGTTCTTTGGTTTCAACTGAAGCAATAGTGCTATCAGATTGCAGTTCAGAATTTAAATTAGATTTGGGATTTCCAGAACAATTAAAAGATAAAATACTTAGGCTAATAAAAGGATAAATGAAGACTCGAAACATAGCAAATGGGTTTAATTTTATTAATTAACGCCTTTTTTGTTTTAAAAGTTTAAAATTGCAAAGAAACAATTTATGACTAGTCTATTTTTTAAACTTTTATATCAATTGAAAAACTTTAATTTTTAAAAGAATTAAAAAGAATTTGGATACGGAGTGCTAAGCCTTTAGAAAATTAAATAAATTATAAATTATTTTATCCAAAAAACCTAAATTAATCTCCTAGATTAAATCGGGCATTTATTCCAAAAATGGAGGATCGTCTTTCATAAGAAAGAGAAGTAAAAGGAGAATTCACCATTTTTTCCCAATACATTCCCATATTGATTTTTTTGTTGATTTGGTATTGAAGTTGTGGCCTAATTTGCAAATTATAATTTCCTTGAATGGGAACCACATCCCCATCAAGACGCCTTTGAAGAGCCTTAATATCTCTACTCGTAAAATCGACTCTGAAATTTAAATCATTTTTTAGCACAATATAATTACCGTCTTTTCCTCTTAGAGGCAATTTTACATTGTTTTTTCGGTATCCAATACCCAAGGTAAAATCATTAGAATTATATTCTGCAACTTGTGCGTTTGATAGATTCAAGGCTGCTCGTCGCTCTTTATCCCATTTAACTGCCCCAGTGAAATTCTTCTTTGTGATAAATTGCACACCAATAAGAGGTGAAAACTTTTCTTCCATTGAAACGGTGCTCATTATAAACGTAGGGGCAAACAACGGCGTTTGATTTAAAAATGGAATACTTCCAATATTTGAAACTGTTTTATCACCTAAAGGATAGTCTCTTATTAAAAGATTAAGTACCTGAGAGCCATACTCTAATGACGATGTGAAGTTACCTACACTATAAGTACTTGAGTATTGGTGACTTATTGTAATTGAATTAAATAATCTTTTAAATAGTGGTAATTTCTCCAAACCTTGGTAATCTACACGCCAATTGGGCATAGGAAAAGCCAAAAATGGGTTAAAGGTTTTACTTCCTCGTTTAGATGATTTTTCAAAGATTTTATCCAAAGATTGACCGCTATATGCGGAAAAGAAAGCAGGAATTAAAACATCTTGTGAATTTAAATCATATTTCCCAAGAAGCCGGCCTTCTCCATTTTGATTAATTTTGTTTAAACGCTCCAATACTACCGCTCTATTAGCCACCATTTTATCAAAAATATCATATTGATAAAGCGACAATGAATCATTGCTCATCTTTTTGAAACCAGTTTTAAATGACCAAAATGACATACTAAAATTTCCATTTCGAACCGGATTTAGTGTCGAGAATCCACCACCAACTGTTTCTGGTCTATACATTTCTTGATAACTATCCCCTCTTGTAAGATTTCCCTTTATTTGCATCCTAAAACCTCTAAAAGGTTCAAGGCTAGTTCCAAAGTCAAATTTCACTCCTCTGGTTTGAGTAAAAGGATTATTCTGGATTATACTTTCAGATAACCATTTTTTTTGTGCTGCTTGTTTGTGAATATTTCTATTTTGACTTCCCATTACAAATTCTAAGCCAGGAGCAAAATCAGTATGATGATCTAAGCCAAAAAAAGTAGGTGAGGGCAGAAACCCAGGTAAAAGTGTAGTTTCAAAAATACTATAATTAAAGTTAATACCTCGAACAGTCATTAAAACTCTTGTTAAGCTTTTTGTTACATTGTTAGAAGACAATTTAATTTCTTCATCATCGCCTGGTGCTCTAGTGAAAACCTTTTTTGGAACATTAGGAGCATTAGCTAGTCTCAAAAACTTTAACTTATTATATAATTTTACCAAGTCCACTTGTCCATTTATTGCTGCTTCCCTCCCATTTTCAAGCATATTTCCAAACAACGCCTCATTTTCATCTTTAATCTGGAAAGATCCGGCTTGATAACCAAAATTATTATTAAATCTTGTATCAGCTTTAACCCAATCCAGAAGGAAAAACTTATCAAGAGGCAAACGATATGTTGCTTGCATTTTTTGTGAATAATTTTTTGCTCTTCCTAAAGTTTTTATGCCGTCAAAAAATTTAATTTGTTCCGTTGTAATAGAATCAATATCATCTTGAATTGAATTCATTTGAGCATTATAAGTAAATGTTATTGATTTGGTAAGATTCCACTGGGCGTCATATAGTCTATTGCCTAAAAAGTATTTAATAACATTAGGAGAAATTCCCTCTAAGCCTAAATTTGAATTTCTATATTGAGTTTTAATATAACTTCTATCATAATCTGTTCTAAATGAAATTAAATTAGGAATTGGAGAGAGATTAAATTCTTTGAGCCATTGCCATCTTGACTTGTCCATTCTCTTTGATTTTTTAAATGGCAACCATTCAAAGCCTTTAGGTGAATATTGATACCCTAAAGAAGCTCTGTTTTGAGAATGTAAAAACTGATCAATCAAGACATTTCTTCTTTCAATTAGATTTTGAGCATAAGAAACCGTGAAATTTTCTATATCATAAAAATGATCTTTGGCATTTGCTTTAGTTTTTACTTTTTTAATATTGGTAAAATTAAATCCTCTTGTGGTAGAATTTTCTTCCACTATATCTTTATTTAGATTTTGCTGAAAAATCCCCCGGTTGGCAAGCGCGTCTACTAATCGTATGTCTGGATCTAAAGGATTAAAGGTTGGAATGATTTTTTGTTGGTCATAATTGACAAATAAAGGAACACTTAAACCCCAATTTAAAGGGAAAAATTTATCTATTTGAATATTTGAGGCTATTCCAATTCCCTGGCTTAGTTCTCTAGATCTTACAGAAATTCTATCCTGTACCCCACCAAAACCATAATTTCTAAAGTTGCCATTTATCATTATGGTTGCTACATCGGCTAATTTTATATCTGCAGAAAGTATCCCTGCCTCACCGGGTTCCTGATCAAATTTAAACGCTCTTAGTTCATTCATCCAAACGGTAAAATCCCTTCCATTGTTTTTATTAATTGTGTCGTTGTTTCTTACACCCATCATAATAGTTAACACATTACTAAGATCAGGGTTTCCGATTACAGAAATCTTATATTGACGAATAATAGTCTCCTCCTCCTCCGATAGCCTTGCTGAAGTTCCTGAAACAGTACCAACAACATCAATCAATTTTTTACCTCCATATCTTTTGTTAATGGGAGCTGAGTTTCTATTTCTTTCTAGCTTTAAGTTTCTAAGTAGGTCTAAAGGAATATCCAGTTCATTTTCTTTTGGCCAAATTAGGGTTGGTTCCCCTGGTGCACCGTTAATTGTATTGTTAAGATTTGGAATTTCTATTTCGTAATAATTATTTTTTAAATCGGTTCCTACTCTTATAAACGCACTGGCAATTTTATCTTGATTTAAAGGATTTTGACTATGGATAAACATTTTTAGTCTTTTGTACATGTTCAGATCCAGTTTAGTATTCTTAAATACTGCCCTACTTTGGCCACCTTTCAAACCTTCCACCGACAGATTGAGTGATTGCTCATTAAATTGGATAACCGCTTGTGATGTAAAATCTCTATCTCTAATAAAACCTGGCGGTACCACATAAGGAGTTGTACCCGCTTTAATATTACAATCACCATCTTCTGTGCAACCATTTTCTTCAATATTTACCGAAGCAGTTTTAAAAATTACAGAATTATCAGTTTCCAATATTTCAGTTGGGCTTTCGTCGGTTAAACTTTTATCATAAACGCGATATTGATTAGAAACCAGCTGCATAGTTGCAAATCTTAACACCACAGGTTGCACCCATTCAGTAGTAACCAAACGGACAAAACGTATAGATTTAAAACCATCCTTGCCTAGTGGAAAACTTCTGGTGGGTTTCCTGATGGGAATTCTATGTAAATACCAAGTTACATTTCCAGTAGTTACTTTATCTACTACATAACCTTTTCCCACCTCTAATTGTCCTGGTTTCAAATCAATTTCATATTCGAAATAATCCTCGATTTCGTTTATGGTATTGTCTTGATTTATATCTTCTTTATCTGCAAGATTAGTGGATGCCTGATTATTAACTAAAGTAGCATTATTTTGAGTATCGGTTGAAATTGGAGGAGCATTATTTTCCATACCCAAATAATTTTTAAATCGTTCTAAAAAGCTAGAATTTCTAGTATCAAAAATAGGATCTAAGAAGAAATTGAAGTCATCTTTAGAAGGGTCGGCTTTTAATATTGCTTTTTTTTGTGGGTTGGAAACCTTAGTATCCACTGCTTTAAGATACTCGCTAATATGAGGAAATATGGCCTCGGAAATATTCGATAAGCCATCTAAGCCTACATCTTGCTTTAATCTTATGCTTTCTGAGTTATCGAAGCCATCCGTGATAAATTGAGTTCTTGGGGCTTGCCCCCATTTGGTTTGTACTGGATCCGAATTTGTTCCTTGACCTGTTTTTATTCCATTTTCAAAATTGAATCTGCTATCAGGAATTACATCTTCGGAAATGTCGCCGAGCTGAATTAATAGTTTCCCCCCAGTAGTGTTTCTTCTATTTCCATTAAGACTACCATCTCTAACAAAATCTGCGAAAGGATCGAGCACCCAAAACTCATAATATTCAATATTTGAATTATCAAAATCTGCATCAAAGGTTATTCCTCTCATTACAGATCCGAAATTTTTTGAAGGACTATTTAATAAACCTTCTGCATTTAAATCAGTATTATAATTATACATTCCTGGTTCGGAAGGAAAATAAGAAATATCTAATACAGCAGAAGGTAATTGTTGACCAAAAAGCGGGCGAGATCTTCCTGGAAAAATTTCTTGGATTTGATACCCTCTTTCATATATATTGTTATTAGCCTCATTTCTTATATTGTCAGGAATAACATTTGCACCATTACCAAAGCCATTTCCACCAATATAAACAGAAGGATCCACAGAATATACTGAAATTTTTGCTCTGTTATAATTGTATTGATAAGGGTTTTGAACAAGATTTGGTATACTTGCTAAAATTTTACCTGGAGTTGATCCAAGCCTCCATTTGTTTGGTTGCCTGCTTAAATCATTAATATTTCTTGCAAATTCAAAGTCATCAATCATTGAATTTCCTTTCACCCGCCTATCATTTACTCCCGGTCTTAATTGTGCAAATTCGGCATTGAAAATTATGCTGGACATTTCTTTGGTTTGTATGCCAGGCAATTTGTCTAGTATCTTTGTAAGCCCATACATATCTCTCTTTAAATTTACATCGATTCCCCAAAGTGTATTATTGACAGGTTCGTTCCCTAGGGAGGTTCTGGTAATAAAACCCGGTGTGTTTTCTCTTAAATCCATTAAAGTTGCACCTAATCTTAGATGCCTTCCAATGGTGTAATCTAATCTAAGTCCAAAAAGTCTTCTAATTTGGGCTTGAAACAAATCGGGTCTTTCGTAATCTACCCTTATTTGCCTGCCAGAACTCAAAATACTCTGGTTAGTTATTATTATACTTCCTCTTTGAGAGTCCACCGTATAATCTGTGCCCTGTTGAAGTTCAGTAGCCCCAGCAAAAACACGAACAGAACCTCCAGAAGCTCCCAAAGGCAAAGAAATTTCTGAACCGCCAGATTGCACGCTTCCAGAAATGAAAAACTTATTTTTTAAACTTATTTGCTGAGCATCTACTAAGGTTTTTCTATAGAGTTCATCAAATACATATTTTTGTTTGAGCGTAGTTTCACTTGCATCAAAAAGTTTATTTAAATGTGATCCAAATGGCTCTAAAATAGGAAAAATTATTTTGCCTTGTTTTTCATCAATGGTTACATTCTCTACAAAATCAAAATTTCCATCTTTGATAGGATCATTGTTAAAATTTAATTTGTCTAATCCTAATACTTCAATAAGTGGCTTATTTTTTAATCTATTTCCTTCTTGCAAATTTGGAGTATCCATTCCAGTTTGATCATCCTTATACACGATTCTCAATTGAAATCCCTCTCTTTTTATTTGCCCCTGGGCCAAAGTATAAATATTTTTCATCATTAAGTCCCACATCGGATTACTTAATCTATTTCTTATGGTAGAAGATTTTAACAATTTTAGCATTATTACTTCGTCTTCTTTCCTATTAACATAATCTTCAGTTAGTTCTCCTACTTTATAGGCTCTTCCTTGATAGGTGTATTCGTAGGCTACTGCCAGTATTTCATCATTTCTAAGAGGAGTTAATAAAGAGATATAACCCAACTCTCGCTGAAAATCAAACTCTCTATCGGTTAGCCTTTTGGCTCCTCTTAGTATTTCAAAATCATCTCCATTTCTAAGTTGTAATGCGCTTAGCGTACTTGTGGTATTATCTATTCTTCTAAAATCCGAATTATTAGAAAGCTTATCATATAAATTATTTGCTCTATTATCAGCCGCTTCTATTGAGTTATTAGGTAGTATTACATCTGATTTATATGGTTTTAATTCAGCTAAGTCTGATAATCCAACCAAGTTTCTCATAGAACTAAAATTATTGGTTCTGTTGGTAACATATACTTCCATCCTTGTAATTCTGACTCCTGAAGTTACCATTGGTAGATTTTTTAAAGATTTTTCGTATTTCTCTCTAAAAAAGTGGGAAATAAAGAAGTGCCTATTTTCATCGTAATTGTCGCACCTTATTTCAAAAGGTCGGCTTTGATTGCCTCCACTTATTACAATAGATTCTGTCCTAGATCTTTGCTGAGCAATTACTGTTGTAATATCAAGTTTCCCAAATCTAAGTCCCGCTTTAAATCCAAATAAATTTTGAACTCCAGGAATTAACTGGCTTCTAACTGGCATGCTTACATTACCAAGCTCCACTTTCTGCAATATATCTTCAGGCTCATTTTTAAAGTTAAGTTTAAACCGGTTTTCAAACCCGAAAGAAGATTTGGTATCGAAGTTTCCCAAGATATTCATTTTTTCTTTTGCTTGTCCAGCTTTTTGAAGAATATTCCTAACTTCTGAGACTCTTGTACCTTGCCCTTGATTTGGTGTAGGATTTGGTGTTTCAAAATCTTCACCCGATTGGCTTCCAGCCTGATTATTAAATAAATTATTAAAATTTATGGCTATTTGTTGGTCGAAATCAAAAATAGGTTGCCTTCTTAAAGCTAAAGGAGTAGTTGGATTATTAATAAATTGACTTCCAGCTCGAAGGTCTATACTTACAAATCCGTTAGGCTTAAATTCCGGCACTTTATTCCCAAACAATCGGTCTAAAATAGGATTCTTTTCTAATAAAGGATTAAGCCTTTTTCCAGAAGTTGATGTGTTGCCATCTTGAGCCTTCTCTAAATCTCTTAAAATACTTTTTCTTATCATGGCATTTTGAATACTGGAATATTCATTAAATGACATAGATTGTGGAATTTTTAAATCTATTTTGTCGGAAATTTTTTCATCTATTGATATATTTCCTTTTGCAGAATTATAAGTTACTTTTGTTTTTAAGCTGTCTGGGAAAAAATTAAAAAGTGGGCTAGATTGATAACTAAACCTATTAAGATACGTATCCTTCCAATTTTTAAAATACGTAAGTTGTTTTTTTCTTTGTAAAGTGTCTTCAATAACAGTTTGAGCTATCGATGCTTCCGAAAACAAAAGTGATATAAATAGTATAAGAATTTTAATAATGTAATGTTTTTGCATAAAAAGCAAACAAAATGCATTTATAGAGAGTAATTGGAGTAAAACGACTAAAATCTTGCCAATATTCTACAAAAACAAGATTTTTATTTATATTAAATCTTATCTCAACGAAAGTTTAATTAATTCTTCCAAACTTACATCTCCACCTGTTCGTTTTAGTATTATATCGATACTTTTTTCAGCATTAGCCTTCTGAATTCCTAATGTGGTAAGAGCCATAAGAGCCTCGGAGCGTAAAGTATGGTTTTGACTAGCAAAAATGGTTGGATTATGACCTTCGGCTATTACTTCTTTCTTTAATTTGTCTTTTAATTCAATAATAGCTCTTTGGGCAGTTTTTGCACCAATTCCTTTAATGTTTTGAATAGTTTTTACATCTTCACAAATAATAGCTTGCTTAATTTCAATAGAACTCAAGGAAGATAAAAATACTAAAGCTATGCTAGGTCCTATTCCTGAAACACTTATTAAGTGTTCAAATAGCTCTCGCTCATCTTTCGTAAAAAATCCAAACAAGGTATGCGAATCTTCTCTTACTATTAAAATTGTGTACAATAAAACCGCTTCCTCCCCTTTTTGAAGAGCTGAATAGGTTTGTAAAGAAATTTTAACAAAATATCCAACCCCCGAAACATCGAGAACTACATGAGTGGGGTCTTTTTCAATGAGTTTTCCTTTTAAATATGCAATCATAACTATTATTAAAAATATTCAAAACCAAAAAAATGTATAATTTTGAACTACTAAGAATATTACTAATTTTTGTAAATTAATATTAAAATAAGATGCAAAAATAAGATTATAAGCCTGAATTAGTTAATATATTTTTTCTATTATCTCTTTTTCAGATATTAAACCGGTGTTTCTCCAAATTTGCTTACCGTTTTTAAACAAAATCAGGGTAGGAATTTCATCTATTTCAAAATGTTCGGTGATACTACCGTTTTTATCTGCATCAATTTTAAGCAAGGAAACCTTGGTAATTTCTAAATCTATTTTTTCTAAAATTGGGTCCAATATTTTACAAGGGCCACACCAATCTGCATAAAAATCAACTAAAACAAAAGTATTTTCTTTAATTTTATTATTGAAATTCTCAATAGAAAGAAACGCTAAAGGCTTCATTTCCATTGAGTTAGATACATAAGGCTTAGATTTAATAATCCATTTCTCAAAGCCCCCTGTTAAAATATAAATTTTCTCAAAGCCTAATTCTTCTAAAAACAAAGCCGCTCCTTCACTAACTTTACCAGTTTGACAATATAAAAATATAGCTATCTCTTTGTTGAATCCTTTCAATAAATGTTCTTCAAGGTCTGTTTTACTCCAATCTATATGAATTGCTTTTTTAATATGTGCACCTTGGAATGCTGATTCAGCTCTAATATCTATCAACTGAGGGTTAATTATTGACTTTAATTCTTTAAAAAAAGATTCTGGATCCTGTGAAATAGTCTTTGTTTGGGCAGAAATAGAATCTACACCTAAATAAAGAAGAAAAAGAAATACAAAAATTTTCTTTGTTAAAAACATTAAGAAACGTGATTAATTGCTAACACCATTTTCCACTTCAAAACTAAACAAAAAAATACTGAAATTGAAAAGGTCGAGAAGTATTTACAAATTTTTGAATTTATATATAGTGCAAAGCATAAAATATTTATTTACTTTGTATTTACATTGTATTGATTTATAGATGTATTGTACAAATCAAACAATAAATAGGATTAAGCCAAATTATTAATTTAAATTTTAAGAAATGAGTCAAATTGTTAAAGTTCATGCTCGTCAAATTTTAGATTCCAGAGGAAACCCAACCGTGGAAGTGGATGTACTTACGGATACTGGATATTTAGGACGTGCGGCTGTACCTTCAGGTGCATCTACAGGAATTCACGAAGCTGTTGAGCTTCGAGATGATGATGAAAAAGTATATGTAGGCAAAGGAGTTTTGAAAGCTGTTAAAAATGTAAATGAAGAAATAGCGGCAGAGCTATTAGGTGTAGATGTTTTAGAGCAAAATTATATTGATCAGGTAATGATTGACCTTGATGGAACTGCCAATAAATCGAAGTTAGGAGCAAATGCAATTTTGGGTGTTTCCTTAGCTGTAGCTAAAGCAGCTGCTCAAGAAACTGGCTTACCTCTTTATCGTTATTTAGGAGGTGTCAATGCAAACACTTTACCTGTGCCAATGATGAACATTTTGAACGGAGGTTCACATGCTGACAATTCTATAGATTTTCAAGAATTTATGGTAATGCCAGCAAATGCTGATACATTTTCCGATGCATTAAGAATGGGCACTGAGATTTTTCATAACTTAAAAAAAGTACTAAAATCTAAAGGCTATTCTACAAATGTTGGTGATGAAGGCGGTTTTGCTCCAAATATTGGGTCCAATGAAGAAGCAATTGAAATCGTTTTAACTTCAATAGAAAAAGCAGGTTTTATACCAGGAAAAGATGTTTTTATTGCTATGGATGCAGCTGCATCTGAGTTTTACGATTCAAAAACAGGTTTATACAGTTTTAAAAAATCGAGCGGAAAACAACTAAACTCTATGGAAATGGCGGCATATTGGAACGAATGGGCCGATAAATATCCGATTTGTTCGATTGAAGATGGTATGGCAGAAGACGATTGGGATGGATGGGCAGAATTAACAAGACTGGCAGGAAAGAAAATCCAACTCGTAGGAGATGACTTGTTTGTTACAAATGTAAAAAGACTACAAGAGGGAATAGACAAAAATATAGCAAATGCTATACTAGTGAAAGTGAACCAAATTGGATCATTAACTGAGACAATAAATGCCGTTAACTTAGCACATAGAAATAAATATAAGAGTATTATGTCTCACCGTTCAGGAGAAACTGAAGATTCAACAATTGCAGATCTAGCTGTTGCTTTAAATACTGGTCAAATTAAAACTGGATCTGCTTCAAGGTCTGACAGAATGGCAAAATACAATCAATTGTTAAGAATAGAAGAAGAATTAGGAGATGCAGCATATTTCCCTGGTTTAAAATTCTAAAAAAATATTAATTTATTTTAAATTGCATTGGTAAATTATTTATCAATGCTTTTTTTATTTTTATCATCTAATTTATTAGATTTGTAGTAGAAAATTTTGCTTTCCCCATAAAAACATGAAAAAAGTAATGCCCCCTCGCTTACAGAAATATAGTTTCTATATTATTTCTTCCCTAGTTTTCTTTGTTTGGTTATGTTTTTTTGATCGATCTAATTTATACACTCAATTTAAAATTGCTTTAGATTTAAAAAAGTTAGAAACTCAAAAAAAATATTTCGAAAACGAGCTTAAAGTTATTAAAAAAGAAGAACAACAAATTTTGGGTAGCAACTCTTCTTTAGAAAAATTTGCAAGAGAAAAGTATTTAATGAAAAAAGAAGGAGAAACTGTTTTTGTTTTAGTAGATGAAAATGAACAACCTTTAATAGAAAAAGACCAATAGCTACTAAATTTCAATAAATGAGAAAAGTACTTTTTGTGTGTTTAGGAAATATATGCAGGTCACCTATTGGTGAGGCTACTTTTAATGAAATAGCACAAAAAAAAGGAGTAAGTAACTCTATTTCAGCAGACTCCGCAGGTATCATGGGATGGCATATTGGCAAAAAAGCCGACTCAAGAGCTATTAAAAATGCAGAAAAACATGGTCTTAAAATAACACACTTAGGAAGAAAACTTAGCAAACAAGACTTAGACGACTTTGACCACATAGCAGTAATGGATGAGCAAAATTTTGCAGATTTACACCAATTTTATTATGATACAAAAAAAAATCCCCCTTCTGCGGAGAAACTTTTTCTAATTAGAGATTTTGACCCAACCGTTAAAGGAGTTCATGAAGTGGTAGATCCATACTATGAAGGGGAAAAAATTTTTGAAGAAGTTTATCAAACTCTTAAACGTAGTAATGAGGCTCTAATTGACCATTTGATTGAAAAATACGATATAGTTCGTGATGGACAAGCTTCCCAATCTTAATGAACGCATTTCAAAAGAAGAACCTATTTTTATTGCTAATGCTTTTTTAGATTCCTATTTAGTAGCAAAAATAATTATTAATAAATTATTAGAGACGCTGAAATTGAGAGATATTCTATATTGTGGTCACTTCGTAATTTACCATTAAAAGACCAAAACAATATTTCTAATTTTCCTAACCTGATTTTGGAAACTATACACGGCTATCCTGAAAAAAATAGTATAAAACGCTGCGGACTAGCAATTTTACAAGATATTAACATTCCTCAAGAGATGATGGGTGAACTTTATACTACATGCTTCAATTTTTTAAACAACTCTTCAGAAGCCATTGTAACAAAAGTATTTTCAATGAGTATCTGTTTTAGAATTGCTAAAATTTATCCAGAATTGCTTAATGAGCTAAGATTATTAATTGAAGAAAATTTAGTTCTATTTGAAAGGAATTCGTCAGGCATATATTCGCGAGGGAATAAGATCTTAGGTCAAATTAATTCATTCTCTAAAAGTAATTTTCGAATTTTTTGAAAATCTTAAAACAAACAGATTTTAGAAAAAAAAAATGAAAATATTCGCTAGCATAGTTAATTTATATTAAGCATTCCCAAAATATTTTTTTCATAATTTTAATTAGGTATTTTTTTATTATTTGGAGGCAATTCCTGGGTCAGGGACAAAAGTTGGGGATTAAGTTAAAAAGAGATACATTTGGGTCAAAAAAGTTATCGAACCAATAGACCTTAAATTAGTGCATCAATTATTTCCATCTGGATTGATGGATTATTTTGAGATAACCGATTTTCA
>JANOMP010000268.1:0-1985 GCA_031420365.1 Cytophagaceae bacterium | reverse complement strand
ATATTATTTTAAACATGTGGCAAGGTTGGCTTGCCCTATTTTGCCCTCTGTTATTCAACGCTACGGTTTACCTGTGGTTCTCTCTAAAACAGAATGCCGACTACTGTTTAAAACCCCCACATATTTAAAGCATCGCATTGTTCTCACTTTAATATATTCAGCTGGGTTGCGAGTTTCTGAGGCAGTTAAACTTAAGCTAGAAGATATAGACTTCGAGCGGAAAACTCTGATGGTACGCAACGGAAAGCGGAGCGCCGCCCGAGGCAAAAAAGACCGATGTCTGCCCCTATCTAACGTTTTGGCTAAAGGACTTCATACATATTTACAAACCTTTAAACCTCAAACTTGGCTTTTAAATTCTAACACCCGTGGCAAACCTTACTCCACCCGTAGTATACAGGCAGTTATGCAACAAGCCATGTTAAAGGCCAATATCGAAAAAACAGCTTCAGTACATTCGCTCAGGCATAGTTTTGCGACTGGTCCGACATCTCGGCATCTTTTAGAAAACGGCGTCAATATAGTGAGCGTGCAAACTCTGATGGGACATGCCAAAATAGAAACCACGCTGGTGTATTTGCAATTGCTAACGCTAAACACTCAGAGCGTAAAAAGCCCACTCGATGCCCTCTATTCGGTATGAAGGCGGCCTTCACTTTAGCTCAGGTCATTACCAATTTTGGTGAAGAATTTAATAAAACTAAACAAGCCACGCCTTACATTCAAAAGACATTTCGGGCTATAAACAGATGCCGTACGGCCAGTATGGGCGGCCATGTAGACCAATGCTCTCAAAGCTCATGCCAGCACATACGTATCAGTTACAACAGCTGCCGAAACCGTCTGGGCGGCATTCCGATTGTCCTAGCTGCCAAAGCACCCAAAAGGAACAATGGATAAGTAGAATGGAGTATAGAACGCTGCCTGTAAGTTACTTTCATGGCGTGTTCACCGTACCACATGAGTTTAATGGATTATGCCTAAGATACCCAGACTTGATGTATGAACTACTATTTAAAGTAGTATGGGCTACCATAAATGAATGCTCAAAACACCCTCAATATGGTCTAAAAAAAACAGGTATGACTGCTGTACTACACACTTGGGTGGTGCGGCATCCCGAACAGCAGCTGTGGTTACATCCTCATCTACATTGTATTATACCTGCAGGCGGATTGAGTCAAAACATATCTGCAGGTTATAAATGGAAAAAGTTGAAAGGGAATAATACCTACAGCCAAGGTGCTAAAAAGAAAAAAAACAAGGATTTTTTATATCCCATAGACCACCTAAAGAGTAAGTACAAGGCTAAATTCATGGCCGCTTTACGAAAGCTCATAAAGCAAGGGCTAATCGAAAAGCAAGAACCAAAGTTTTTAGATATGGTATATAAAAAGGACTGGGTCGTTTATGCCAAAAGGCCGTTTGCTGGTGCGAAACAGGTCATAGATTATCTGGGCAGATACACCCATAAGATAGCCATAAGCAACCATAGATTGTTGAACATTACTGACCAAGAGGTAAAGTTCACATACAAAGACTACGATGACAAATCTAAAACCAAAGCGATGATTTTGAATGGGGTCGAATTTTTGAGAAGAATAAGCCTGCATGTATTACCCAAAGGATTTACTAAAATAAGACATTTTGGCTTGCATGCTGGTGCCAACCAACACATTATGGATGCATTATACCAAGATTTTTACCAATTACCGCGGCCTGCGCAAGTGGTAGAAACATGGCAGCAGATAGCATTCAAAAAAACAGGGTTTATTGAGAGCCAATGTCCCAAATGCCAACAAAATAGCCTACAAACTAAGGCAGTTTGGTTGGTAAACAGACCACCACCTCAAAAATACAATAACCTTATTTTTAATACCTTATGATTAAAAATGCAGCCAGCATGGGCATCGCCATGTGGTAAAGATAAAAAAATAAAAAATAAAAAAAGAAACAGACACTAAGAGATAAAAAAGGTAGCTAAA
>JANOMP010000267.1:0-16236 GCA_031420365.1 Cytophagaceae bacterium | reverse complement strand
AGGGATGTCATCAGAAATGGTTAAGCCCAAAAAACGCATGAAACTGATCCTATCGCAAACCTGAAACTCTACCTGATCATCCGAAAGGTTGAAATAGCGTTGTAGAATGAGTACTTTGAACATCATCACGTAATCGTAAGGAGGGCGCCCGCCTGCTCCTTTGGCTAATTTGGAAAGAGACAACTTCAGGGTGGCCCTAAATATCTCAAAATTTATGCCTTGAGATAGCCTGTGAAGAGGATCACCTAAACTAATCAATTTTTCGATCCGGATATCCGCATCGAAAAAACCAAAATCCCGATGTCTTTTGAATTTTTTCATGCCTAAATATACGAATTATATAACTGATATACAGACAATTATAAACTTATTTATTGTAATTGTTAGTTTTTAGAGATGCCCTTTAATAAGTGAATGTCATAAAAAAACATTCTTTTTAAAAAATTCTATGTTTTAAGTCTCAAAAATAAGATATTACAAAAAGCATGCTCAAATAGAGAAAGTACAATAATTATAAACAAAAAATCCATCTAAATACGCAACTTACGTAGCCTTTTCAGTCTTCAATTAACTATTTAATTTTAGAAAAAGGTGTGGGTAACATATAAACCGACTCTACTTTTTCAACAATTTTTCCAGATTCTTCGGAAGCATCGCGAACTTTTATCCATTTGAGATCTGCCCTAAAATCATCCCAAGATTTTTTAGCAGCGACAGCATCTTTGTGGGCTAAAAAATACAATAGCGTGGGCTGTGCCCCATCTTTTTCAACAGTTTCGAAATACATAATGTTTTGCATTCCGTGTTTTTCAAATAACTTCCTTGTATCGTCTTTAAAACGAGCAACAATATTTGGATATCTCCCTGGTAAACAATAATATGTTCTCATTTCAAAAAGTCTATTGGGGCTGATTTGTTTCAATTTGATTTTCTTGGTTAGCTCTGGCCTCAAGCTCATAAATTTAGATTCCACCTTGGCTACTATTTTGCCGTTTTCCTCTGACTTTTTAGCCAATTCTTTCCATTCTGCATCAGCTCCAAAAGCTTTCCAAGAGGCTGCTCTAGCTTCTTTGCTAGGATACCCTAAAATATAATAAAGTGCATTGTTTCCTTCTTTAGTGGGCACCCAATATCCAAGATTTTCCATTCCATGTTTTTCAAAAAACTTGGTGGTGTGGTTGGCAAACCTTGCTAAAAGATCATCTAATTTGCCTTCATTACAATAATAGATTCGTAATTCGTAATATTGAGATGGGGCAGGTTTGGCAAAACTTGTAAATCCTAACAAAACTAAAAAGGAAATAAATAAAGTGCTCTTCATTTTAATAAATAATATTATGGTTAATTAACTTCCAAAGATAGTATATATTGTTAAACACGATTCATTAATAACATTAATTATTATTTGGCTTTTAACTTACTCATTGCTTTTAGAATACGCATTAATTTTTTCTAATGCAAGTTCAAAATATTCATTATACAGCTTCCTCTTTTATTTGTTGATTAATTTTAAATATATTGCCAATAAATACAAATTGAAAAATGAAAAATTTTGAAATAAAAAATTTTGAAATAAAAGAAAACTCTGCTTTTAAAATAAAAAATTCTTCCCCCAAAGTAAAGAACTACTATTCCTCTAAAGAAGATTATGAGACAATTTTGGCCCAACTTCAATCCGAATTAGACGACTTGCAAAGTATGATGTATGCTGATGGTCGTCACGGCGTTTTGATAATTTTTCAAGCCATGGATGCTGCAGGCAAAGACGGCACAATGAAAGCTGTATTTAAAAACGTAAATCCTTTAGGCTTAAGTTTTTATTCTTTTAAAAGACCCACTGAAACCGAGCTAAACCACGATTATATGTGGCGATGTTTCAAGGTATTGCCAGAAAGGGGAAACGTTCAAGTTTTTAATCGGTCATATTACGAAGAAGTCCTTGTTGTAAAGGTGCATCCTGAGATTTTGGCAAATTATCAAAAAATTCCAAAAAATTTAACAGAAAAACCTGAGGCGGTTTGGAAAAAACGATATGAAGACATTACAAATTTCGAAAACTATTTGGCCAACAATGGCATTAAAGTTATTAAGTTTTTCTTAAATGTTTCAAAAGAGGAGCAGGGCAATCGCTTAATTGAACGCATTGAGGATATCACCAAAAATTGGAAGTTTGAAGAGGGGGATATTAAAGAACGTGGCTTTTGGGATGAATATCAAGTCGCCTATGAAGAAATGATAAACAAAACATCCTCAGTCCAAAATCCTTGGTATGTGGTGCCCGCCGATGACAAAAAAAATATGCGACTTTTAGTAGCTAAAATCATTTCCGAGAACCTTAGAAAACTTAATTTGAGCTATCCAGAACCTGATGATGCTCGCAAACAAACGCTAATGGGATTGATAGAAACAATAAAAAAACAGAATTTGGAATAATTTTTAAAAGGTAAGTACCGAAGGCCAAACCAATAAAGAGCTCAAAATATTACAAAATATTGAATCTTAAGTAAAAATTTCACCGCGAAAAAAAGAAATAAAATATAAATTCGAATTATATAAACTGTCTCGATTAGAAGAATATTGGATTGCTGAACCTTTAGAAAACACGATTGAGCAACATGTTCTTAAAAAAAATTCAGTTTATAATTGTTAAAGCACTAATTCACTACGCCCAATCAAACGTTTTAACTCGTTTTTCTTTTAATTTAATAATGGTCTTTAACTATTCAAAAAATAATGTACCGTTTGTTTTTGGAGTATTGGAAACAAAATCCTTCAAGAACCGCAAACTAATTCAATTCCTTGCACCTATCGGGTGTTTTTTGTTCCTATCTTTGTACTCTAATTGCAAAAGTCTATTTTACTTTTTTTCATGTTAGATATTGAACGCCAAAGATTTCCTAAAAATATACACCGAAGATAGTTTTGTATTGAACCTTGTTCAGTCTATAAAACAAACCAATAGAATACACCTAAGTGGCGTTTATGGTAGCTTAGATGCAATTTTAGCTGCCTCGGTATTTGAAAACCAAAAACAAACCACGCTTTTTGTTCTCCCCGACAAGGAAGATGCTCTTTACTTCTTTAATGATTTTCAAAACATCTATGGTTTCGAATATCCTCATTTAGCTTATTTTCCTGCTTCTTTTAAAAAACCTTATGAATACGAAGAAATTGAAAATGCAAATGTAATTCAAAGAGCAGAACTTTTAAACAAATTAAATAGCACTTCCGACCCCTTATTGATAGTTAGCTATCCTGAAGCATTAGCAGAAAAAGTAATAAGTAAAAAAACACTATTAGCAAATACGCTAAGGATAAAAACGGGAGATACACTAGACCTTAATTTCGTAACTGAGCTACTGGTTTCTTACAATTTTGAAAAAACAGACTTTGTTTATGAGCCAGGTCAATTTGCCATTAGAGGGGGAATTTTTGATGTATATTCGTTTGCAACAGACAATCCATACCGCGTAGAACTTTGGGACAACGAAATTGAAAGCATTCGAATTTTTGAATCCGAAACCCAGCTTTCAAGTCAATCTATCGATTTCATAAATATCATTCCAAATATTCATGAAAAATTAAGCCTAGAAGAAACCGTTCCCATTTTTTCTTTTTTTTCAGAAAAATCTAACATTTGGATAAAAGATTTTTCATTTACAATTGATAAGATAGGAGACAATCTGAAGCGAGTAGAAGAAAATTATGAACAAAAAAAAGCTATTGGTGGAGACATAAATATTTTATTAAAACCAAATGCTAATTTTATTGATTGTAAAACAGCTACTAATCTTTTAGAAAAGCATACAATCATTGAGTTTGGAAAAAAGAATTTCTTTAAAGACTCTCAAAAATTTACTTTTACATCTAAGTCTCAGCCTCCATTTAATAAAGAGTTTAATCTATTAATTAGCGACATCGCCGAAAATCAAAGCAAGGGATACAGTTGTTTTATCAGTTCGGATTCTTTAAAACAACTCAATAGGCTAGAAACTATATTCACTGAAATAAATCCAAATATTCGCTTTCTATCTATATATGCAAATTTTAAAGAAGGATTTATAGATATTCAAAACAAAATTTTAATTTATACCGATCATCAAATTTTTGAACGACTCAACAGATATAAGGTAAAAGAACGGTTTTCTAAATCTAAAGCCCTTACTTTAAAAGAACTAAAGTATTTACAATCTGGTGATTATATTACTCATGTAGATTATGGAATAGGTCGTTTTGCAGGAATGGAAACAATAGATGTGGCTGGCAAAAAACAGGAGGCTATTCGGCTAATTTACAAAGACAACGACCTCTTGTTCGTAAACATACATAGTTTACATAAAATAGCGAAGTATTCTAGCAAAGATGGTGATGCACCCACAATGAGCAAATTGGGCTCTGGGGATTGGGAAATAAAAAAATCAAGAGTTAAGCGCCAAGTAAAAGACATCGCTAAAGAGCTAATTTCTCTTTATGCAAAAAGGAGAGAGGTTCATGGTTTTGCCTTTTCCCCTGACACTTATCTTCAAATAGAACTAGAGTCTTCATTTATGTATGAAGATACTCCAGACCAAGCCTCAGCAACTGCCAAAGTAAAAGAAGACATGGAAAAACCCTACCCTATGGACAGGCTAGTATGTGGCGATGTAGGGTTTGGAAAAACAGAAGTTGCACTACGAGCGGCTTTTAAAGCGGTAAGTGACTCTAAACAAGTAGCCATTTTGGTACCCACTACCATTTTAGCCATGCAACACCATAGAACATTTGCGGAAAGATTAGCTAAAATGCCCGTAAATGTAGATTATATAAATCGTTTCAAATCATCAAGCGACACCACAAAAACACTTAAGAATCTAAAAGAAGGTAAAGTTGATATATTAATTGGAACTCATAAATTATTAAATAAATCTATCGCGTTTAAAGACCTCGGCTTGTTAATAATAGATGAGGAACAAAAATTTGGTGTAAAATCAAAAGACCGAATCAAAGAGCTAAAACTTAATGTAGATGTTCTTACTCTTACTGCAACACCCATACCCAGAACTTTACATTTTTCCTTGATGGGCGCAAGAGACCTCTCCGTTATTGCCACCCCACCACCAAATAGACAACCTGTTACTACTCAGGTTGATGTTTTCAAAGAAGAAACTATTAGAGATGCTATCAGCTATGAGCTTAGTAGAGGAGGGCAGGTATTTTTTGTTCACAACAGAGTAAACGATATAGAATCTATTGCTAACATTATTTATAGACTAGTGCCAGAAGCAAAAATTGGGGTGGCTCATGGTCAAATGGAAGGAGATAAGCTCGAAAAAGTTATGATGCGTTTTATTGAAAACGAAATAAATGTATTAATTTCCACAAATATCATTGAATCTGGTTTGGACATTCCTAATGCAAACACTATCATAATCAACCAAGCCCACATGTTCGGATTATCTGATTTACACCAAATGCGAGGCCGAGTGGGTAGGTCAAACAAAAAAGCATTTTGTTTTCTTTTGGTTCCGGTCATATCTGGACTTTCAAAAGATGCTAGGAAACGCTTAAACACACTGGAAGAATTCACAGAACTAGGAGATGGATTTAAAGTCGCCATGAGAGATTTAGATATAAGAGGTGCTGGAAATCTTTTAGGATCTGAACAAAGCGGATTTATTAATGATCTTGGCTATGAAATGTATCACAAAATCTTAGATGAGGCCGTTTCAGAACTAAAAGAAAAAGAATTTAAAAATCTTTTTGCCGATGAACTTACTAAAAAACAACTCCTAATTGACGACTGTCAAGTAGAAACTGACCTCCAAATATTAATTCCTGATAGTTATATTAATAATATTTCTGAGCGCCTTTCCATTTATAATAGTATAGACGCAATAAAGACAGAAGAGGAATTAGAAAAATTTATGAATTCAATTATTGATAGATTCGGAAAACTTCCTATCGAAGTAGAAGAATTATTTAAAGTAGTAAAAGTGCGCTGGAAGGCTGAATTCATCGGTTTTGAAAAAATTTCCCTCAAAAATAATAACTTAAAAGGTTTTTTCGTTTCAGAAAAGCACCAAGAATATTATCAAACAGATAAGTTTGGCAAAATTCTTGATTATATAAAATTACATCCGAAAGAATGTAATTTGAAACAAATAAAAGAAAAATTGATATTTATAGCTGAAAACGCTCCAAATATTGATAAAGTTGGCACTTTGTTTGATAGAATTATTACATTCATAGAAGATAAGAGCATTGAGAAGTAAGTTTTTAAACTATTTTTGCGAATTAAATCGCCGAAACCAAATAAATTTTAGAATGAAGAGATTAATTTTAGGTGTATCAATTCTTGCACTTTCTCTTTTTGTAGCTACATCTTGTAGCAAAAGTAAAAAGACATCTAGTTTAAATCCTGGCAATAAAAGTAGAACTACGGGTTCGGCTTATGCTAAAAAAGGAAAAGAGGGCTTTCAAGTAGCTTCTTTTGCCGGTCAGCCAGCTGGCCCTAACATGGTTTTTATTGAAGGTGGCAGATTTACAATGGGCACTTTAGAAGAAGATGTTACGTATAGCCGGGACAATCTTGAAAGAACAGTAACTGTGGCTTCTTTTTATATGGATGAAACAGAAATTGCCAATATTGATTGGCTAGAATACCTTCATGCAGTACAAAAAGATTCTACTAGAGAATTTTATAACTCTGCACTTCCTGATACTACTGTTTGGGCTAACGAAATGTCATTTAACGACCAGTATGTTGATCAGTATTTACGTTATCCTGGCTTTAGAAGCTTTCCTGTAGTGGGTGTTTCTTGGTTACAAGCAAATGATTACTGTAAATGGAGGTCTGGTGTTGTAAATGCAGGGCTTGCCCAAAAATATGGTGACAGCCAAGGAAAAAAGAAGGGCTTGAAGCTTCCTTTCGGAAAAAAGAAAAAGGGTAGTTCTACGGGTATTGCTGAAGTGAAACAAGCTGGCGGCAGAGTTCCAATTGAAACCGGTATAAATATTCCTGATTTTAGACTACCTACAGAGGCAGAATGGGAATATGCTGCAAAAGGTATGATTGGAACACAATATATAGACGAAAACCAATCTAACCAAAGAATTTATCCTTGGGATGGCTCAGCGATGAGAAAGTCGAGAGGTAAAAATAAAGGTGATATGATGGCTAACTTTAAAAGAGGCAGAGGTGATTATGCTGGTATCGCTGGTAAACAAAATGATAAAAACATAATTACTGCTGAGGTTTATTCATTTGTTGCGAACGACTTTGGATTGTATCAAATGGCGGGAAACGTCAACGAATGGGTATATGACCTTTACAGACCCAACTCTTACCAAGACTTTAATGACTTAAACCCAATTCGTAGAAGTGACTTCCAAGACGAAGCCAAAAATTACGACAAAGAACACTTTAACTCTTTGATTGACAACAAAATGAGAGTATTTAAAGGCGGTTCTTGGAACGATGTAGCCTATTGGCTTTCTCCTGGAACTAGAAGATATATCATTCAAGATTCTTCCACTGCTTCTATTGGCTTCAGGTGTGCTATGATTTCGGTGGGACCAAGAGGAAAGAAGAAGCTATAGGCTTATAAAATATTTCATTAATAACAATAGCCTTTGCTTTAATAAGCAGAGGCTATTGTTATTATTATGAGTTCCGAACAGCCGTTTTCTAACAATACCTTCCCTGCCACTTCTAAAGTTGAGCCAGTGGTTAAAACGTCATCTACTAATGCAATTCTTTTATTTATAATTTTAGAACTATTAGATAGCCCAAAAACACCTTCAATATTTTTAAATCGTTTAAATCTACTACCTTTTTTAGTTTGAGACTCCGTAAATGTGTTTCTAATTAGCAAATTGGTATCAAATGGTACATTTAGTGCTTCAGACAGGCCCTGTGCAAAATGATCTGCTTGATTGTAGCCCCTTATCTTTTGTTTGTCTTTATGAAGAGGAATTCCTATTATTAAATCTATTTTTTCACTTAAATTAACACTTTTTAATTCGTTTCCATATAATTTTCCAAGATATTCTGCCAATTCAGGCTTATTTTTGTATTTCAATGCATGCAAAATGTTTTTCACTTTGCCTTTCTTATTAAATTTGTAATAAGCAAATACTGCAGAAACATTTAGTTTGCCCCAAAACTTTCTATCTATCAAGTACGTTTCTTGATTATGAGAATTGGTTTTGGGTAAGTTTAATAGACAATCTAAGCACAAATGAATCTCTTGGCCATGAAGGGGGATTTCACAAGAAACACAAAGTCTAGGATAAAATAAATCGAGAAGAGATTCAAAATACTTGTTCATGTAACTAAAGTAAAAAAAAATGAATGTGGAAATCAAAGATAATCAAGAAATATGGAACAATTTAATTCGTTTTCTTAAGCAAAGCCTTGGTAAAAAGCCCAGTGATTTAAAAGCTGTGCTTTTTTTGATTGGTGTTCAAGAACTAGGAAAAGGCAATATTAGATTTTCAAAAGAAGAAAAACAAGATTTAATCCACATTGCCACGTGTAAAGTTTTAAGTTACGGTGGCTATTACCGTTTAGAGGGGCTTGATTCAGACTCATGGCCACACTGGAAATTAGAAAAACCATTGCCTCCGTTTGATTTAATGAATCAAGAAAGCCTATTAAGACACTATACAATTGAATATTTTAGAACAGAAATAGGATTACATATTTAAATACCAAACAAGTCCATAGAGTCGAAATTTCAAACAATTCACTATTCTAATTTCTTTTATGAAAATTTATACTTTTAATGTTAATGGTATTCGATCAGCACTTAATAAGGGCTTGGAGGCCTGGATAAAAATTGAAGACCCTGACATTTTGTGTTTACAAGAAATAAAAATCTCTGAAACGGAGTTGGTGGAGCCTATTTTTAATACCTTGGGCTATTTTTGTTTTTGGTACCCTGCTGAAAAAAAAGGATATTCTGGTGTGGCTATCTTAAGTAAAATTAAGCCAAAAGATGTACAATATGGACTTGGTATACAACAATACGACCTGGAAGGACGGGTACTAATAGCCAATTATGAAATTTTTAGTGTTCTATGTGCTTATTTTCCTTCTGGAACCTCTGGAGAAACTAGGCAAAAAATTAAAATTCAATTTCTTGACGACATTTATTCTTATATTCATACTCTAGAACAAAGGAACAAACAACTATTCATTTGTGGAGATGTAAATATATGTCACAATGCGATTGATATTCACAATCCAAAATCTAATGCAAACACTTCTGGATTTTTGCCTGAAGAAAGGGCTTGGGTTGGCAAGTTTATTAACAGTGGTTTTGTAGATTGTTTTAGAGAAATAAACCAGTTGCCACATCAATATTCGTGGTGGTCATATAGGGCAGGGGCAAGGAGCAAAAATTTGGGTTGGAGAATAGACTATATATTTGCTAGTCAAGAAATTAGTCATAAAATTTTGAACGCCAAAATTCATGCTGATGTTGTTATGTCAGACCATTGCCCAATTTCGTTAGAAATAGATTTATAAATAGAATCCCCTTTGTCTCATACAATCACAACCAGCTGATTATTAAAATCTTATAAAATGAAAAATACTAAAGAAATAAGTTCGCTTGTTGAAAAAATAGCAGAATATAAAAAGAAGTACTATAAAAACCTACTTTTTAAAGGCTTTTTGTTGGGCTCTGGACTTGTTTTGGGTTCCTATATTTTTATAAACTTCTTAGAGTTTTTTGGTCGATTTGGATCTACATTTAGAGGTATTCTTTTAATAACATTTTTAATTGTTTCAACCTACACATTGTTTTTCTTAATTCTTAAACCAATTTTCTTTCTTCTTAAAATAAATGAACCCTTAACAGATTTAAAAGCCGCAAATCAGATTGGACAATTCTTTCCAAACATTAAAGACAAACTTTTAAACACTCTACAGCTTGCAAAGTCATATACTGATAACGACAATGCCCTTTTAGAAGCAAGTATTGTCCAAAAAACAAAAGAATTAAAACTTGTTAAATTTGCAGATGCTGTGAATCTGAATGAAAACAAAAAATATTTAAAATACGCCCTGCCACCACTTATCGCCATACTTTTAATATCTGCCATTTCTCCTTCTTTTTTTAAAAGCACAGAACGAATAGTGTTTTTCAAAAAAAACTTTGTAGATCCAGCACCATTCCAATTTGAAATATTAAATAGAAACCTAGAAGCAATAAAAAACGAAGATTACAACTTAAAACTCCGATTAATTGGAAATGCATTACCAGAAGATGTCTATTTGATTTATAAGGATCGAAAATTTAAGATGAACATCCAAGACCCTAGAAATTTCAACTTTACATTTTCTAAAATTCAAGACGAAACCTCTTTTTATTTTTTAGCCGCAGGATATAAGTCTAGCACCTTTAACTTAGCACTAATTTCTAGACCGAGCCTATTATCATTTAATGTTTCTTTAAAATATCCCGCTTATTTAAATAAGCCTTCTGAAGAATTTGAAAACGTTGGCAATTTAATAGTACCAGAAGGAACACAAGTCGAGTGGAGATTTAAAACCGATGAAACAGATTCATTAAGTGTCAAATTTGACAATATAAATTCAATTAATGTCACAAAAAGCATTTTCACAGACTTTGGTTTCATTAAAAGATTACATCAATCAGCAAATTATGATATAAATCTTAAAAATAAATTTTCAAAAAATGCAGACAAAATTTCTTATTATGTAAGTGTAATTCCTGACAAATATCCACAAATTAATATTGAACAAATAAAAGATACCACTTTATATAATTATATTGGACTCGGTGGAAACATTTCAGACGACTACGGTTTAAGTGATTTTAAATTTTACTATAAAAAAAAGAGTGAAAAAAATAGTAGCTCCTACAAATCAGTAGATATCCCCTTCAACAAAACGTCCCTTTCTCAAACATTTTTTTACCAAATAAATATTGAAACTATTGGTCTAAAGAAAAGCGATGCATTAGAATATTACCTTCAAATAACAGACAATGACGGAGTTAATGGAAGAAAATCATCTAAAACTACGATGATGAATTTTGAGATGCCTACTGCTCAAGAATTTGATAAAGAAATAAATAAACAAGTTAAAAAAACTGAAGATAAATTTGAAGAACTCTTAAAAAAAGCTAAAGAATTTAAAAAAGGACTTGACGACCTTGAGAAAGACCTAAAAAAGAAAACAGAACTAGATTTTCAAGACAAAAAGGAAATAAACGATCTGCTTAAGAAAAAAGAAGACTTATTAAAAGAACTTAAAGAACTTCAAAAAGAATTAGACGACCTAAAAGACAAACAAAACAGATTTGACAAACAAAGTCCTCAATTACAACAAAAAATGGAAATGCTTCAAAAACTCATGAACGAACTCATGAAAAATGAAGATAACAAAAGCTTGGAAGAAATGAAAAAAATGTTGGAGGAACAGTTAGATGAAAAATCATTAGACAAATTGAATGATGTGAAAAAATCAGAAAGAAATCTCGAAAAAAATATCGATAGAACACTCAGTCTATTTAAAAATCTTCAACTAAAGCAAAAAGTGGAAGAGATAGTAAAAGAATTAGAGAAACTTGCTGAAAAACAAGAGTCCCTTGCAGAAAAAACTGAAAATGATAAAGATGCACAAAAAAATGAATTAAAAAAAGAACAAGAACAACTTAAAAAAGAATTTGAAGAAAAGAAAGAAAAAATAAAAGACATCGAAAAAATGAGCAAAGAACTCAAAAAAGATGTGGATCCCAAAAAAGAAAAACAAGAAGAAATAGAGAAAGAACAAGAAAAAGCAAAAAAAGAAATTGAAAAAGAGGATAAGATATCAGCTGCTAAAGCACAAAAAAAGGCAGCAAAATCGATGAAAAATATGGCTGCAGAAATGGCTGAACAAATGAAAGATTCTGAAATGAAACAGCTAGATTTAGATATTGACGCCCTCCGTGATATTCTTGAAAACCTTGTTAAGATATCTTTTGATCAAGAAAAAGTAATGAAGGGATTTAAATCTATCTCGGTTTCAGACCCAAAATTTATTCCACTTTCACAAGAACAACTCAAAATAGCCGATGATTCCAAAGTAATTGAAGACAGCCTTTATTCATTAGCAAAAAAAGTAATGCAAATTGAAGCCTTCGTTACTACCGAAGTAACAGAAATGAAAAACCATATTGACGAATCTGTAAAATATATTAAAGAAAGAAAGTTACCTCAAAGTGCATCCAAACAACAATTTGCGATGACTTCAATGAACAACCTTGCATTATTGTTAAGCGACACCTTCAAACAAATGCAGCAAATGATGGCAATGGCCATGCCGGGTTCTGGAAAGGGAGGCAAAAAGGGCGAAAATCCGATGCCCGGGCTGAGTGAACAACAAAAAGAAATAAACAAAAAGGTACAAGGCTTGGGTCCGGAAGGAAAAACCGGAAAACAATTGTCTGAAGAATTAGCAAAAATCGCAAATGAACAAAGCAAAGTAAGAAAACAAATTCAAGAGTTGCAAGACAAGTTAAATGGAACAGAAGATGGCAAAAAACTCGGTAATGAACTTAAAGAAATACAGAAAGAAATGGACAAATCAGAAAATGACTTAGTAAATAAACGGATAAATCCGACATTAATAAAAAGGCAACAAGACATAGAAACAAGATTATTGGAGACAGAAAAAGCAATAAAAGAACAAGAATTAGACCCAAAAAGAAAATCAAACGCTGGAATTACCTTTAACAGAGTTAGCCCTCCAGACCTCGAAAGATTCAAAAAAGAAAATGAAAAGCAGCTGGAATTAATTAGAACTACACCTCCAAACTTTACTCCATTTTATAAAAAACAAACGGACAACTATTTTAAAAAAATAAACAAATAACGTTTCACGTGAAACACAAAAGAATTGTTTCACGTGGAACAAAATATATATATGTTTGAAACATACGACGTAATAGTGGTAGGAGCAGGGCACGCTGGTTGTGAAGCGGCACATGCGGCAGCTACAATGGGATCTAAAGTTTTACTTATAACTATGAATCTTCAAACAATTGCTCAAATGTCATGCAATCCAGCAATGGGTGGTGTGGCCAAAGGGCAAATAGTAAGAGAAATAGATGCCCTTGGAGGGATGTCTGGAATAATTAGCGACGAAACCATGATACAGTTTCGAATGCTTAACCGTTCAAAAGGACCAGCCATGTGGTCACCAAGGTGCCAGTCAGACCGCATGGAATTTGCACTAAATTGGCGAGACAAACTGGAAAAAAACACAAATATAAGTTTTTGGCAAGAAATGGTGACAGGCCTAATAATAATAAAAAATACCGTTACAGGAATAAAAACAGCACTTGGTTTAGAAATAAAAGCCAAGTCTGTTATATTAACAAACGGTACATTTTTAAATGGAAAAATTCATATTGGTGAAAAAAATTTTGGAGGTGGACGAACTGGAGAATCAGCATCGTTTGGCATAACTGAACAATTAATTTCTTTAGGCTTTGAATCAGGAAGAATGAAGACAGGAACGCCACCTAGAGTAGATGGCAGAACGGTTAACTATCTAGCCATGGAAGAACAAAAAGGAGATGAAAAACCAGAAAAATTTTCATATACAAATACACCTCACTTAGTAACCCAAAACTCGTGTTGGATAACCTACACAAATTTAGCTGTACACAACGAACTAAGAAAAGGATTTGACAAATCACCCATGTTTAACGGAAGAATACAAGGATTAGGCCCTAGGTATTGCCCTTCAGTAGAAGACAAAATAAACCGGTTCGCCGACAAAGACGCTCATCAGATATTTTTAGAACCCGAAGGCAGAACAACAATTGAAATGTATGTAAACGGTTTCTCAACCTCTTTACCTGAAAATATTCAATATCAAGCATTGAAAAAAATACCAGGATTCGAAAACATAAAAATGCTAAGACCAGGATATGCGATTGAATACGATTATTTTCCGCCAACTCAACTAAAACTTAACCTAGAAACACATTTAATACACAATTTGTTTTTTGCAGGCCAAATAAATGGAACAACGGGTTACGAAGAAGCCGCAGCACAAGGTTTAATTGCTGGAATAAATGCCCACAGAAAAATCAATGAACAAGAAGAATTTGTCTTGAAAAGGAACGAAGCTTACATTGCTGTACTGATTGATGATCTTGTAAATAAAGGCACAGATGAACCCTATAGAATGTTTACATCCAGAGCAGAGTTTAGAACTATTCTTAGACAAGACAATGCAGATATAAGATTAACCAAAAAAGGACACACTATTGGTCTGGCTTCAAATCTTCGATTAATAAATGTTACAAATAAAATTGAAAAGTCGGAAGAACTATTTGAGGCTTTATCCACAATAAAAATTACACCTGAAGAAATTAACCCTTTCTTAGAAGTAAACAAATCAGCTCATATAAGAGAAAAAACAACCATCTATAGCTTATTAAAAAGACCAGAAATTACCCTAGAAAAATTAATTGTGGAAAACTCTGCCTTAAACAACTTTACAAAAAACTTTACAAAAGAAATCATAGAACAAACTGAAATAAAAGTAAAGTATGAAAGATATATAGAAAAAGAACTTTTAATGGCTGAAAAACTTTCGAAATTTGATGATTTAAAAATTAATCCTGATTTTGAATATGAAAATCTAAAATCTATTTCAATAGAAGCCAGACAAAAGCTTAAAAAAATAAAACCTCAAACTCTAGGACAAGCATCACGTATTAGCGGCGTTTCTCCTTCTGATATTTCCGTTTTAATGATACACCTAGGAAGATGAAATACCTATTACTTTGTTTTCCAATATTCATTTTGTTTTCCTGTGCTCAATTTATTCCACCAACTGGCGGAGAAAATGACAAAAAAGCCCCCGAACTTATTAGCTCATCCCCTATAAATAAATCAAAAAACTTTAAAGAAAAAAGCATAAGTTTAACTTTTAATGAATATCTAGACATAACATCTATAAAACAAGAACTTTTAATAACTCCGGAACCAAAATCATTATACAATGTAAAATTAAAAGACAAAATAATAAAAATAATTTTTGATGAAAAATTAGATTCTAATACTACCTACACATTTAATTTCAGAAACGGAATAAAAGATTTAAATGAAAAAAATCCAGCAAAAAATTTAAAAATAGTATTAAGTACAGGTAACAAAATAGATTCTTTAAGTATCTCTGGAACGATAACTGACATTCATACGAAAATGCCCATTTTAGAAGCTACAATAGGATTATATTCTATCAAAGATACTGTTTCAATATTAAAACGGAAACCAAACTATTTTACAAAAACTGATTCATCTGGCAAATACCAATTTGAAAATATAAAAAATAACAAATACATAGTATTAGCTTTCTCAGACAAAAACCAAAACTTAATATATGACACTAAAACAGAAACCATTGGATTTTTAAAAGACACTATCAATTTGGATTCAAATTTGGTTAATATTAATTTAGAAATATATAAAGCCAACTATTCAAAAAATAAGATAAAAAGAAGCATTAGTCGTGATAATAGCTTTGTGGTTCAATTAGATAAAGAAATTATAAAAACTAAAATAATTTTTCAAGATACAAAAGATAGCTTAGATTATTCTTTTAATACAAATACGGTAACTTTCTTTAAAATTAAACCCATTTCAAAAGATACAATTTATGCTATTTTAATTGTAACCGACTCTTTAAATATAATAGATACGCTCAATCAAAAAATATATTTTACACCCACTAATAACACTAACAAAAAAAAAGTTTTACAAAATTTATGCAAGAATTTACAGACCAGATGCCTTCGGATGTAGCGCGTTTCCCGATGGTGCCAATCCGCGACGTCGTTATTTTCCCGTTTACTAAAGTCGCCTTTAAAATCGGTCGTCCGAGTTCGGTTCGCGCTCTCGAGCAAGCGATGACAAGCGAGCGCAACATTTTTCTCGCTACGCAGCACGACGCGACCGTTGACGAACCGAATCCCGAACAAATTTACACGGTCGGAACTTTAGGCAGAATTCTGCAAGCGCAAAAACAGGAAAACGGACAAATCAAAGTCGTCGTCGAAGGACGCGAGCGCGGACAGGCAATGAGATTTGAGCAGGATGACGACGGAATGTTTTACGCGATGGTTCGTCCGATCAAATCAATTGACGAATCCGGTTACCGCACCGACGGACTTCTGCAGAAAATTCACACTCTGGTCGAACAATTTCTCCGCGTTTCGCCCGACG
>JANOMP010000266.1:0-33324 GCA_031420365.1 Cytophagaceae bacterium | reverse complement strand
ACCTCTCACACCACCGTATGTACTCACGTGTACGGCGGTTTCCTCAGATTGGATTACTGTGCAATTTCTTGTAATTTTCGGTTAGTCCAAACAATCCATGATTTTTAAACCATGTATTATTCATTCCAATACTTAAAGCAGGGCTTTTACTGATTCGCCACCAGCCTTTACCACTTAGAGCAGTTTTCCAACTTAACTTTTTCTCTACTTTTAGACTTGTCAAAAACCTTACTATCCCAATTACTCTTTTGCATTGTTTGAGCCTGTAGCATCGAAGTTTCCGCCGTAACCATGACTCAATCGCTTGGAACTTTTTACTCATTTTTGCATATTTGTAATATTGCAACCACCCTCTTAAAATGGGCTGGAGTTTGAGAATTATCGATTCAAAAGATTCTCCTCTGTTTCGTTTTGTAACTTCTCTGATTTTGTCTTTTAGTCGCTGTTCGCTTTTCTTCCCTAATCCTAACTTCCCGCCTTTCAAAAGACTGTGCCCAAGAAAATTACATTCTTCGCATTTTCTTACAGCACTTTTTGCGTCATTGACTTTCAGTTTCATGCGAGTTTCAATGAAAGTTGTAATACTTCCCTGAACTCTTAATGCACTCTCTTTGGTTTTTACAAAAATCTGCAAGTCATCAGCATACCGCACAAATCGGTGTCCTCGCCTTTGTAGTTCTTGGTCTAGCTCGTCAAGTACAATATTTGATAGTAAGGGGCTTAGTGGACTGCCTTGTGGCGTACCTTTTATACGTTGACTTTCCATTCCTTCTAAAAATATTCCTGCTTTTAGAAATGAATTTATCAGTCTCAGTACCCTTTTGTCGCCAATTCTTGTACCTAACATCCACATCAATCGATGGTGGTTTACTTCGTCAAAGAACTTCACCAAGTCGATGTCAACAATAATTGTGTAACCGTCTTTTACGTTTTGACATGCTTTTGATAGGGCTTGGTGGGCCTTGCGTTTTGGTCGAAATCCGTAGCTGTTGTCGGAAAACGTTTTGTCGTATTTTAGCGTTAGTATTTCTAATATCGCCTGTTGTACTAATCTGTCTTTCACTGTTGGAATGCCCAACAATCTTGTTCCTCCTTGTGGTATTGGAATTTCAATGCCTTTCACTGGGCTTGGTTTGTATTCGCCATTTAATAATTCTTCGGCTAATTTCTTCCAATTTTGGGTTAACCATCCTTGAAATTCTCCAAATCCATCTTGTCAACTCCACCACTTCCAGCATTTTGTACTACTTGTTTACAAGCTTTTTGCAAATTTGATGGGTCGGCTATACGTTCCATCAAACTTTTAGTCTGTTTACGCTCTTCTTCGCATGCAGTTAGCCAGTCTGGGCATACCTTCCCATCTTTGCTAAACCATACGGGTGTCGCATCCGCTAAAAGGTCATTTAGTGTCAAACATTCTCCCATCGGGTTCATTTGATGATTTTAATCGTTCTCTCCCCAGTTCTTTTTTTTTGCTGTTTCTACTTCCCATTTCGCTCTACAGTTCTGAAAATTCGACCCTTCGCTCCATCTCCATTACAGAAACTTCTTCACTACTACGACCTGGCCGGCGGGCGTTCCCGTGACTTCTGTATAAAGCTTTTGATTGACCACTTCGCTTGGATACTCCTCCTATCTTTTATACAGACCTCCCATGGTAAACTCATTTTCCTTCCCTAGAAAACTGCAAGATTTACTATCCAAAATTACGTTTAGCTATTGGGCGTTCCTGTCTAATGCCAAGTAACCATTTTGGACAGCCTTTATCTTGTTTCTGTTCGTCAGTTCCCGATTTTGCCTAGAGCTTCTTCAGCCGGGCAGGCGTTCCTGTTTTACCTCGCGATAAACACCCTTGCTGTTGGCTAACGATTCCCGCTAAATGGCTCGCTCCGGATTTTAACCGTTTAGAAAAATGGTATGCATGGCACACAAAAAGAAAATCCCCGAAAAATCGAGGATTTCTTTTGACCACTAGGATTATTAGTCTTTGCACAAAAGGTCTTATTTACAACCGAAATTATAACTACATACTTCAATAAATTTCTTTCCATTTCTTAATGAAACAGTCTCCGATTTTACAGGCAAACCAACTTTATTGTATTCATATTCTATTTTGGTCTCTTGATTTAATCTACCTTGACCATCATAAATTTTACCAATTATCATATTATTTTTCCCAAAATATGAAAAGAAATTATTGGCAATCCCTACAAAACCCAAAGCTGCAGTTTTATATATATCTGGAAAATATTGAGCTTTATCATCATAAACATCCCCTGTAAATGACAACTTCTCTAAATCATTATCTATAGATGAATAAACTTTAGATACATTATTATTTAAATACTCAATTCGTGTTTTCCCAATTGACTTTCTACCAAACAAATCGACAGTTGTCTTAATACTTGTAAGTGTATTTTTTTCATTGTAGGAAAAATTGTTGGTCATAAATTGAATACCATTTACGGTTACGTTACTTTTTACAATGATATTATTTTCACCATAAATGAATTTTACAAAATATTTTTCACTTGTATTTTCCGCAGAGATTTCCATTGTTTCAGCCAAATTTTTCGTATTGTAACGAAAAACGATTGTAGTTGGAATAGAATCTTTATTAAAGACTCTAATCAATTTATTCCCCACCCATTCAAAATTACGGATGTTGCCCGTAGGGCCGTTAATTGCCAATAAGGGGCATTTGCTGATTGCTATTTCTGGACTGTTGTTTTTCTTCTTACAAGAAAAAATGAAAGTACAAAAAAACAATACTGTTAAGATTTTTAAAATAATAATTTTCACAACTCTTGTATTTTAGATTCACTCAATAACGTTGTTTATTTGGTATCAAATATCATACCGCTTAATCATTTCATCTTAAAAAGTAAACTAAAAAATAGAGATAATAAAGTATATATACTATTGATATTCAAATATTTAAATATATATAAAAAATATTCAAAATATTAATAATTAGAAATGGGAGGTAACTTAAAAATAGCTAAACTGGTAAATAATATTAGGCTTAATTAGGAAATTTAATCTCAAAAATTGGTATTACAATAGTCGTGCCAAAAAATCAGAAGTGATTTTTGCAGAGGATAATGCAAGTGGAATCCCACCACCTGGATGAACACTCCCTCCTACAAAAAATAAATTTTCGATAGAAGAAGAGAAATTTGGATGCCTTAGAAATGCTGAGAATATATTATTTGAACTATTACCATACAGTGCTCCTTGATCACTCGAGGTCTTAATTTGTATACTTCTTGGATCCAAAATCTCTTCACACTCAATAAAATCAATCAAGTTTACTTTCAAAACACTGTTTAACTTATTAATTATATTTTGCCGTGTTTTTTCAATTATTAAATCCCAATCTTGACCTTTATTGGCAGGTGCATTAATTAAAATAAACCAATTTTCACAACCAACTGGTGCATCATCAGTTTTGTGTTTTGAAGTTACATTTAGATAAATTGTAGGGTCATCATAAATAGTATTCTTCTGAAATTGACTTTTAAACTCTTCTTCATAATTGTTGGAGAAAAAAATATTATGCAGCCCTAATTCTGAAAATTGCCTTTTTATTCCCCAATAAAAAATCAAACCCGAACCACTTTTTTCTTGATTCAAAATTTTATTTGGAGCCTTTTGCTTTGGCATTAAATTTCTATAGGTGGGTGTAACATCCATGTTACTTACTATGGCGTCAAAATTACTAGTAGATTGACCATTCACTACTAAAGATTTGGCCTTCCCATTACCAATTACTATTTCATCTACCCTGCTTTTAAAGTTAATCTTTACACCCTTACTGATTGCAAGATTATATAGACTTTGAGTAATTCCATACATTCCATCTTTGGGAAAAAATGCACCAATATTGTATTCCAAATGTGGAATAATACCCATTGTAGCTGGGGTTTTATAGGCATTTGAGCCATTGTAAGTGGCATATCGGTTAAACATTTGGATTGTTTTTGGATTCTTAAAAAATCTTTTGTTGTGCTCATTTAATGTGCTAAATATTCCCATCTTAGGTAAATTAAGATATCCAGAAAGAGCACTTTTTGAAAACCAAGTAGAAAAAAGATGTAAACTTCTTTCTAAAAATAAACCATTTAAAATTTTATATTTGAAGGAACTATCCGCTAAATATTTGATTATTTGACCTTTATTTTCTCCTAATTCTTTGTGTACTAAACTATCGAAATCAACTACACTACTTGGAACTGTAAACCGAATACCATCATCCCAAAAATAGGTACAAATTTCTTTTAGTTTTTCATATTCAAAGGTTACAAGATTTTCATTATCTGAAAGTTCAAACAATTCATCTACTAAATAAGGAAGGGTAAAAAGCGAAGGTCCGGCATCAAACCTATAATTTCCTATGTTTATTTCACTAAGTTTTCCTCCTGGGTAACTATTTGCTTCAAAAACAGTTACGGAAGCACCTTTTATTGCCATTCGTATGCTCAAAGCTAAACCTCCGACGCCACTACCAATTATTGCTATATCTTTCATTCCAAAAAATCAACCCCATAAAATAAAGGGTAACATTTAAAAAAAATATTAAAACTAGATTATAAAAACAAAATCAATGAAATTTGTTTGAAAAAACCAAAAAATCCTAGCTAGATACCTTATAAATGATAATTTAACAAGTTTTGTCGAAAATATATGATTTTTTTGGGTAAATTGCAGCTACATTAAAACTAAACGTTAATAATTTATTCTACACCAATGGCTAAAATTCTAGTTATAGATGATGAGAAAACCATTCGAGATGCACTTAGAGATATTCTTGAATATGAAGGCTATGAAGTTGATGAAGCTAAAGATGGACAAGAAGGCTTAGATATGGTGCTTGCAAACTCCTACGATGTAGCACTTTGTGATATTAAAATGCCTAAAATGGATGGTTTAGATGTTTTATTAAAAGCAAAGGAGGAAGGCGTAATTGCTCAGTTTGTTATGGTTTCTGCTTTTGGGAATGTTGAAAACGCAGTAGAAGCTACAAAACGTGGGGCATTTGATTTTATTACTAAGCCACCTGATTTGAATAGGCTTTTGGTGACAGTAAGAAATGCCATTGAAAAAAGTAATGATGTTGAAGTTATTAAAACTCTAAAAAAGCGAGTTTATAAACTTAACGAAATTGTAGGAGATACTCCTTTAATCAACAAGATAAAAGAAACTATTGATAGAGTTGCACCAACCGAGGCTAGAATTTTAGTTACTGGTCCAAACGGCTCAGGAAAAGAAATGGTTGCAAAGCAAATTCATGAAAAGAGTAATCGTTTCAAAAAACCTTTGATTGAAGTAAACTGTGCTGCTATTCCTTCTGAACTTATTGAAAGTGAACTTTTTGGACATGAAAAAGGAGCCTTTACTTCAGCAATAAAACAAAGGATAGGTAAATTTGAACAAGCAGATAACGGTACTTTGTTTTTAGATGAAATTGGAGATATGAGTCTTTCTGCTCAAGCCAAAGTTTTAAGAGCTCTGCAAGAAAGCAAAATAACAAGAGTTGGTGGCGAAAAAGAAATTAAAATCAATGTAAGAATTATTGCTGCAACTAATAAAGATTTGAAAAAAGAAATTGCTGAGGGTAATTTCAGAGAAGACCTTTACCATAGATTAAATGTAATTCCTATTTATGTTCCTTCTTTGGCAGAAAGAAAAGATGACATTCCGCTATTGGCAGAAAAGTTTTTAAACGATGTGGCTGAAGAATATGGCGATCAGCCAAAGTCTTTATCCCCTGAAGCAATGGAATATATGAAAAACCTTCCTTGGACAGGTAATGTCCGTGAGCTGAGAAACGTTGTAGAGCGTTTGGTAATTATGTGCGATGCTATTATCAGTATAGACGAAGTAAAACTTTATGCAGGCTTAGGATTGTAATTTAAGTTTTGAATTAAAAAAAAAGAGTTGTAAGCGACTCTTTTTTTTTATACTCAATATTTTATAATTACAGGCCCAAGAAGCCCAGAATCTACTGGTTTCCAGCTGGATGCATTAAAAGGTTTGTATTGGATGTCCACTAGGTTTATGTCGTAGAATTTCTTCCAATTCACCTTTTGCTTATCTAAATATATTACGCGATTAACTGATACGTTTCTTACTTCTATTCTCAGCTCATTGCGTTCTTTCAAAATATTCTCAGGAATAGCCAGCTCGAATGGTAGCGACCATGCCGTTCCAATTTCAATGTTATTTATAAAAACTTTAGCTGACTCTCTTACATCGCCTAAAGTAAGGATTCCCGATTTGTTTATAGCATCTTTTTCGAGTTCAAAGTTGATCTTATACGCTCCAACGCCACTGAAATAATGTGATACTGTGTCGGTGGTATTTGTCCAAGATTCTAATTTTGTTAAATTTCGGATTTTTGGTATAAATGGCTCTCCTTCTTTAAAGGTTAATTCCCATTCTCCTACTATATATTTATGTTTTTTTGTAAGTGTTTTTGGTTCAAATGATTTTATATTTTCATCATAATTGCTGAAAATTACAAAAATACTTTTACCTGATGGTAAATATAAGCTTACTAAGGTTTTGTTATTGGTTTTCGAAAAACTTGTCCTTTCCTTCGAACCCGTCATAGGGTCAATAAGGTATACGTTTTTTGCTAGGGTATTGAAAATTAAGTTTCCTGAAGTGAATGTAGTGTTTTGATTTGCTAAAAAATAGACTGTTTCTTTTTCTGTTTTCTTTCTTAAAAACTGCACACCTTGGGTAGAAAGACTTTCATTATTGACTTTAGAAGCCTTTAGGCTATTCAAAAGATTGCTAGAAACAGCAGGCTTTAAAGTATTTATTTCTTGCTCAAAAAGTTTTTGATTTTTAGTCCAGTCGATTAGGCCTGTAACTTTTTTAGGTAAACTTTTCAAGATAATTATTTTGATGCCTTGTATGGAAAGTGCGGTAAGCTTTTCTAATGTAGCCATTGGCAAATATTCAACTTCTGGAATCACGATGGCTTTATAGTTAAAGTTTTTTATGCCGAATCCTGTTTTTTCTTGTTTCAAATCCAAGATTTGTCGGTCAGAAACGAAGTCGAACTGATAGCCATTTTTATTTAATTCTGAGATTATCTTTCTATATTCTGGGGTAAAAAGTCCATTTTTTTCAATGTTGTGTACATCTATCAAGTGCAAGTTTTCTTTGGCCTCAGACCAAAGGTCGTGAATGGGCAAATATAAAAGCACCTGATTATCAGGTTTAGAATTCTGTAAAATCTGCTGTGAATTCTCAATGTATTTATTCAAAAGTGGCAACTCATTAAAGAAATGACTGTTTTGATTGAAATTAGTGGATGCATAAAAAAGCCAGCCGGGAAATCCTGCCGACGCTGGCGAGTAGGGGATGCCATGAAAAAAGACATGATTGATGCCACCTAGAAATGACTCATCAATGATTGGTTTGATTTGAGCCAAAGAAACTTTGAAATGATTGCCTATCCAAGTGGCAGTTTCGGACGAAACCAGTTTTTTATCTAATAAATGAGCGGGAGACGAAGCCAGTTTCAACACCGAAAGATTTGGTTTGCCAAATTGTTTTTCAGAATAATCCGGGTCTTGTCTGTACAAAGGAATGTTATAAGGCTTGGAACCAAAAAACTCAGATTCTGGAACATCCGAGGCCGCATATAAGTCCAGAATATTAGCTGGCGAACCGTGAGACTCGTTACGGTTGATTTTACCGAATTTATGCGAGAAATTGGTAAAAGATTTTGTAAAATCTTCTAAAAGCAAGTCAGATATAGTTTCTTGATAATCATGCCAGATTTGCCTATCAGTTTCTGTTAAATCTTTAGTTTTGGCTAAAGAACCTAAATGTGGTTTCAAGTCATATTTTCTGATTTCTTGAAAACGTTCTAAGAAATTTTCCGTCCAGTTTGCTCCATAGACTTCGTAAGAATCGCTGTAAAAAGCCCTCACTCCGATGTTTTCTTTTGTAAACAGCGTTTCGAAAGGTTTAAAATATTCATCTACTGCGGCTTTGTTGAAATGATCTAAAACCAAGCCTTCACCGCCAGGTGCAGCTCTTTTTACTTTTTGATTGGTGTTTTTATAGCTTGCTGTGTAATTCCCCAAGCTATCTTTTGCTAAAACCAAAACTTTAGCACCCATTTCTTTAGTCACGTTTTTGCCGCCAAAAGGTCAACCCGTTCCTAACGACATGTCTATGCCTAAGCCCATTTCTTTGGCGGTTTCGGTACAAAACTTTAGATTTTCAATATATTCAGGACTTAGAAATTGCAAAAAATTATTTTCCTCGCCTATTACTCCATAGATAGGAATGATATGTAAACCGCCAAAACCTGACTCGGCATACGTTTTCAAATTGGCTTTTATGTCGCTTTTATTGACTGCACTACCCGGCCACCACCAATACGCCCAAGGTTTTGAGGTATTTTGTGCAAATGTTTTTAGCGAAAAAAAGAATAATACTAATGCAAATCGTGAAGCTTTCATAGAGGCAGAATTGTTGTAATTATAAAATAGACATTGAATTTTAATTTACTGTCCTTTAGTGTCGTTCTGATGGGGGTTTATTACACACAGATGAAACGGTTTAGACACGAATATGATGGATTTATAGATTTTGTAATAAAATAAATGCAGAAATATTTTGCAATATTTTTATTACGGAGGTTATATTTTATGAATCTACGACTTAGCTTGCAGAATTTGAATTTTTGAAACCAGAAATTCAAATATGTGTCTAAAGTTTTCCCAACTTTCAGGTGAAATAGAGATTTTGTTTTTAAAAACTGCATTTGCGAAATTTTCCTTGGAAAGGCCAATGTTTTCATTTGATGAGTTAAAAACTCCATGCTCAACAATTATTTTCTTACCGGCTTTGTTAATATTTGCACTGCCATTTCCAATATTAATATGTTGTTCAGTTTTATGTCTTAGACTTCTTTCGTCAAATTCAAATCCGATATAAAGTCGCTTCGATTTAATTTCTGTTTTTATTTCTAAGTCACTTAAAAGGAATTCTGTTGAAATACCTTCAGGAGATATTTTCAAGGAGTAGATGCCTTTATTTTTCGAATTTAACGTTTTTATAATGTTATCAGAATCAAAAATACCAATTCTAATTTTTGAATTTTGATTAATCTCAATACTTCTAGTACTTTCTAATTCTTTTAAATAATTAATTAGCTTACTGTCAGATAGCTCATTTTCAATGTTTGTTCCACATTCAGAGGCATCTACATCATTTTTTGAACCATATTTGTAAAAGAAATTCGCACTGATAGAAAAAAATTCATTTTTTTATGGAAATACTCTAGCGCTTTTAAGAGATATTTCCAGTCTGTTTTTCCTTCTGTGATAATAAGAAAATCAGAATCCGAATTTATCATTCCTATTAAAGAATCTATCCTTTCTTTTTGATTTTTTATCTTATCGAAAAATTCTTTGTTAGCCAATTGTAATTCAGCATAATCGTTTTTATCAACCTTTAAAAGTCTTTTTTCGTATTTACTTTGTTTGAATACTTCATAAAAAGTGGAATTTTCTGGAGCAAAGGAAATTGTAACAGGAGAGTGTGTTGAAAGAATAATTAGCTTACCTTCATTGATAAAATATTTTTTTAGTATTTTGTATAATGATTTTATTAGTGAGGGGTTTAAGGTAGCGTCAAATTCATCAAAAATTAATATTTTTTTTTGCCTTTCTGAACATCCATTTAAAGAAGCAAAACACAGGGAAATAATTGACTTTTCACCATTGGACAAATCCAATAACTTTCTTATATTATTTTCATTTAAATCTCCATTTTCAAGTACTTCAAATAAAGTAGGTTGTTCATTTATCTCTACTCCATTTATTTCAAAAAATTATTTAAATCTGTAATCAAATTTTAATTCTTCAAATAATTCATTCAATTCGTCCCAAGGAGCTTTTGACATTTCCTCTTTTTTGAAATTAAGTCTGCCAACTTCTTTCATTTTTTCGCTTATAGAAAGTGCATGATTAAAAAATATTTCACTTATATGATTGGAAAAAATATCATTTTGCTTCCATACGAAATGGGTACCAGCGAAGGTCTTTTTAAATTCTCCTTCGCTTATTTCAATATTTTCAATTTCTGTTTTATCAAATTTTCTAGATAGTATTTCTATTGCATTTTGTATAGCGTTTGAATAATCAGGAAAGTTTATGGCATTCAAACTTCCGTTTACGTAATTTTGATATGCGGAATTTATTGATTGTAAATATGTTTGCGAAGAAGAATGTCCGAATTCTGGTAAAGTAATATTTTCTTTAAAAGACCTATAGTAAATTTAAGATGGAAGAACTTTGTTTGAGTTTATTTCAATATTAGAATTTATAGTTTTTAGATTATCTGGATCCATTGGTATATTCGGGCGGCCAGCTTCTATTTTAAATTCTTTGGCTCGAATTAAATTAAGAAGCTGAGATTTACCAGCTCCAATAATTCCGGAAAGGATAATTAAATCTCCTTCTAAATCGACTGTGTATCCTTTTTTGAAGGACCTGTAATCTTCATTAAGAATTATACTAGGATTTTTCATAATTCAAATATTTAAAAAAATAAATCAATACTCAAAAACCCCAAATTCACTAGAAATAGTCAATTTTTTAAAATCCGAAGCCTCCACTCTTCCCACAATTTGAGCTGGAATACCAAAACTTTCTGAGATTTCGATAATTTCTTGGGCATGTTCTGGTGAAAGATAGACTTCAAGGCGGTGGCCCATATTGAATACTTTGTACATTTCGCCCCAAGAAGTGCCCGACTGCTCTTGAATGAGCTTGAAAAGAGGTGGCAGGGAAAAAAGATTGTCTTTCGTTATGAGCACATTTTCCACAAAATGAAGCACTTTAGTTTGTGCTCCGCCGCTGCAATGTACCATGCCATCAATTTTGCCTTTCAGTTTTGAAAGTATTTCTTTAACTACCGGGGCGTATGTTCGTGTAGGTGACAAAACAAGTTTTCCAACATTCATTATCAAATCTTCTGAAATTTCTACCTTGTCTGTCAGTACCTTTGATCCACTGTAAACCAACGAACTATGTATGTCTGAGTCATAACTTTCAGGGTATTTTTCTGCATATTGATAATCTAAAACATCATGACGAGCAGAGGTAAGACCATTGCTGCCCATGCCCCCGTTGTATTCCGATTCGTAGGTCGCTTTTCCGTAAGATGCCAAGCCAACTATTACGTTTCCTGCTTTTATGTTGGCATTGTTTATGACGTCTGCTTTTTTCATACGGGCAATCACAGTCGTGTTGACAGTAATGGTTTTTACCAAATCACCAACATCAGCAGTTTCACCTCCAGTGCTATATATTTCTACACCATTTTTACGCAACATGGCCAAAACTTCTTCACTTCCATTAATTATTTCAGCAATTACTTCACCTGGAATCTTGTTTTTGTTTCTATCTATTGACGATGACATTAAGATAGGTCCAATAGCCCCAACACATAATAAATCGTCAATATTCATTATTATGGAATCTTGAGCAATACCTTTCCAGACGGATAAGTCACCGGTTTCTTTCCAATACAAATAAGCTAAAGAAGTTTTTGTTCCCGCCCCATCAGCATGCATAATATTGCAATATTCTGCATCACCACCCAAAATATCAGGAGATATTTTACAAAAAGCTTTTGGAAAAAGGCCTTTGTCTAATTTTTCTATAGCTTTATGAACATCCTCTTTAGAGGCAGAAACCCCCCTTTGCATATACCTGTCTGACATACTGACTAAAAGTTTTATGTAAAGTTACTGATTACAATTTTAATAAGTAATAAATTTGGGAAGTAGAAAAATTTAAGGTTTTTAATCTTTATCCTTTAATAAGTTTTTCAAGAGCATTTAAATGATCTGAAAAAGCTTCTTTTCCTTCTATTGTAGCCGAATAAATTGTATTGGGTTTTCTACCAATAAAATCTTTTTGAAAAGACAAATATCTGGCTTCTTCTAATGCTCTAAGATGTGTAGCTAAATTTCCATCCGTTAAGTTTAAAAGTTCTTTAAATGTTGTAAAATTAACAAAATCGTTTACCATTAAGACAGACATTATGCCTAACCTAGCTTTACTTTCAAACGTTTTATTAAATTTTTCTAGTATCATTTATCGTATTTAAAGTACATAATTGTGCCATACAAAATATGAAGAATTCCAAATCCTAGTGCCCAAAATAATAAAGTAAATCCAGTTAGAAACATACTTAAAATACCTAGAACTATTTCACAAATTCCTAAATAAAATACATCTCTTACTGTATATTTTGAGGCATTAATTAGTGCCAAACCATAAAATACTAAGGTAGCTGATGGAGCTAATCCTAATAATCCATGATTCATCATACCTAAAATAAAAAAGCCTCCTGCAATTAATGGAATAGACAAATTTATAAGTAAGGCTTTTGATAAATTATTCCAAACATGCTGATTATTTTTCTTTGCTTTATTTAATGTAAAATATAAACCTGAAAGAAGAGCTGCCAAAAGTGTAAATAAAGAAACTTTTAAAACATAATTTTTAAAATCTACATTAGAATCCGATATAGACGATTCAAACAAGCTTAGGAATGCGCCTGAATGGACTATTTTCTCTTTTTTAAAATATACTAATAGTGCAGCAAATAAGGCAATAATCCCAGCAGAAACTCCAGATAATCCACTTAAAGACAAAAATTTGGAAGAACGCTCCATTAATATTCTTATTTCTTTTAATTGATCTAAATGCTCGTTCATATTTAAAAAACTTTGGGTAAAAAAATTACACTTGCTATTATCAATGCAGCTATGGCGATAAATAAAACACCAGCTGCCGCCAAATCTTTAACTTTTCCAATTTCTACATTCTTTTCAGGCATAATTAAATCACATAATTTTTCAATAGCCGAATTAAATGCTTCTGCAGACCAAACCAAGGCAATAATTACAACAATTACTAACCATTCCCACTTTGCTAACTTTGCCATAAAACCAGCAATTATGACCAAAAATGTGGCAAAAAAATGAAATTTCGCATTATTTTCACTTTTTAATAGTTCCAATATTCCCTTAAAAGCATACAGAAAGCTCCTAACCATTTTTAAAATTTTCATTTCTGTTTCCAACTATATTATAAAAAACTAAATATAAGCCTATTAAAACTAAGCTAATTACCGATGTGGTTTGAACGCTAAGGGAGAATTTAACTCCAAAATAGTTTTCTTCAATACCCAAACTGGATTCAAAAAAGCATCCCAGCTATTAAATCTAATAAATATTCCCAAATATAAACCAAATGCACTTAAAAATAATCGGCATAAAATTAAACCCCAAGCAATTGATTTTATGAAAAACACTCTTGCCAAACTTTGAAAAACATATAATGAATAAAAACCAATTGAAAACCCAGTAAGTGCAGTTACAAAAATTTCTAAAGAATCAAACCAAAGTATTTATTTTGGCAAATGACCTAAATGCATTAAATCTTTTATGATGTATGGAGAATTTGGAAAAAACAATAACCAAACTAACAGTAAACCTGAAGGAATCAATTTATTTAACAGACTTTCATTCCCCCAAGTTTCATAATATTTTCTTGGCAGTAAAATAAAAAAAGAGGAGTACAAGTTAAGAAGAGATTCCATACTAAAAAAAATCGAAATATTTTCCAGTTAAAAAAATACACGAAGAAACAATAATTTAAAACATAATATGCACAAAATCAATACGCTAATGGTTAGTCTCCATAAACTAAATTTCATTCAACATTAAATTAAAAGTACTTTGTGAAGCAAAGTACATTAATTCTATTTCAATTTCCAAACTTTTTGCTATTTTTTGTAATTTCCATATTTCCAAAAAAAAGAATTATTAATTTTGCAGAAAAAAATATGCCAAAACCTAAATTCATCAAGGAATCGCTTACAATAATGACCGAAATGGTAATGCCCAATGACACCAATACTTTAGGAAATTTGATGGGCGGTAATTTGATGCGAATGATGGATATAGCTGGTGCGATTTCAGCTCAGAAGCATTCTAATAGAATTGTAGTTACAGCATCTGTTGACAATGTCTCGTTTGTTAATCCTATTCCTTTGGGAAACGTGGTTACTTTAGAAGCAAAAATTACTAGAGCTTTTAACACCAGCATGGAGGTAGTTGTAGATGTTTATAGTGAAAACATTCCTGCGGGAACTAAAACGAAGACTAATCAAGCATATCTTACTTTTGTAGCAGTAGATCAAAGTGGAAGGCCAATAGAAATTGCCGAATCAATAGCTGAAAACGATTCAGAAATTGAACTTTATTCAGGAGCCCTTCGAAGAAGACAATTAAGATTAGTATTAGCAGGAAGAATGAAACCAGAAGATGCGACCGAACTAAAAGCAATATTTAAGATATAAAAAAAGAGGCTGACTTTTAGCCTCTTTTGTGATTTAGAAAAATTATCTTCTGGAACCTTTTCTGTATTCCTTTTTATCTTTAGTTCTTTCTTTTCTATCGCGATTATCTTCTTTTTTATCTCTCCTGTCCTCTTTAGCGTCTCTCACATCTTCTTTTTTGTCTCTGATATCTTCTTTTTTGTCTTTGCGACCACCATAGTGGGCTGCATCCCTTTTGTCTTCCCTTTTGTCACGAATATCTTCAGCTCTATCTCGCCTATCTTCAGTTATGTCTTTGCGATCCTCTGCTTTATCTTTAATGTCTTCTTTACGGTCTCTGCGATCTTCTTTTTTATCCAACACTTTTCTTTTATGTGGGTGTTGTGCTGAAGAAAAATATGGGGTTAATAACAAGGCAAATACAAAAGCGATTGTATTAAAAAGATTTTTCATGATTTGTAATTTTTTTAAAGTTAATAAATTATTCAGAACTTGATTTTTCAGTTGTTGGATACTTAAAACCGAAAAAGGTTTAAAGAATGCAAAAAAAAAATTAGCTTTGTACTTTATTCTTATGGCTCCATAGTTTAATGGATAGAATGGAGGTTTCCGGTACCTCTGGTGTGGGTTCGATTCCCTCTGGGGCTACAATATTCTAGCGAATTTATTAAAGCAAAACAACACACTTTCTTAAATTCGCTTTTAGTGCGGCAGTTTGTCATCAAATAGGCCATAAACAAATGTTCCAGCTATAGCACTTAATAAAGTGACAATAACCACCAAAAAGCCACTGCCAATTTGAGCAAATAGAGGCCCTGGACAAGCCCCGGTAATTGCCCAGCCAAGTCCAAAAATGAGTCCACCGTATATTTGACCTTTATCAAAACTTTTATTAGGAATATGAATAGAATTTCCATTCAAAGATTTAATATTCAATCGCTTAATTATCTGAACAGAAATTAACCCAACAACCACCGCTGTTCCAATAACACCATACATATGAAAAGATTGAAGACGAAACATTTCTTGAATTCTAAACCAAGAAACAATTTCAGCTTTCACGAAAACTATTCCAAAAAACACGCCTACTACTAAATATTTAAAATTGCTAAATATACTTTCTTTTTTTACAGAGTTATTTTGTAGATCCTCTGAAACTCTTATTTTATTTTTTGATTCCATTTTTAGAAAATTTTAAAAATTAAAGGTAAAATTAAAAGAGTCATAACGAAACCACCTATCATAAAACTGATGGTGGCTATCAATGATGGAAACTGAAGGTTTGACAATCCCATTATAGAATGTCCCGATGTGCAACCACCTGCATATCGCGTACCAAAACCAACAAAAAAACCTCCAACCACAAAAAATACAAATCCTTTTAGCGTAAAAATATTTTCAAAGCTAAAAATATCGGTTGGTAACAGATGTGCAAAATCAGTAACACCCAAGGCTTTTAAGTCACGAATAGTATTTTCATTAATCAATAAATCAGAAGGACTAGTGAGAAAGTTACTTGCAATAAATCCACCAATAAGTATACCCAATACAAAAAACAGATTCCAAATTTCATTTTTCCAATCATAGTTAAAAAATGAAATATTTGCAGGAAAACAAGCGGCACAGATATGCCTAAGAGAAGAAGAAATACCAAAAGTCTTATTACCTATGATTAACAAAGTTGGTACTGTTAAACCAATAAGCACACCAGCAATTGACCAATGCCACGGTTGTTTAATAATTTCTAACATTTCAATTCGGTTTAATAATTAAATATTCAGATTTCAGTAAATAAATGTATAAAATATTTTTCATGATTTTTAAACTTTTTACTTTGATAGCCAAACAAAATTTAAAAGTGGCACATCAGTTTTGCGATTTTCGAAAATCCACCAGCTATACAAACGACCCTACATAATCCACTAGATTTTAAGATTGAAACCACAATAATTGAACTACAGCCACCAACACAATGAATATAATTATAGTCTCTACATTTGAAAAAGCATCCTTATCATTACTTAAATTGGTCAAAGACACAGATTTTGAATTATCTACATACTCCGCAAAATACGCTTTCTACCAATTTTAACCAAAATATTTCCATTTATTGACTTATATCTTTTAGCAAATTCTTCTGCAGAAATTGACTCTTTAGTATCAAATTATTTTTTGTCTTTAAATCAAGTCTCAAAACTTCCTTCAAAATAGACAATAATATTGCCATACCCTACCCAAGATAGCCTTGTCATAACTTTGTCAATGTTTTCTTTTTTTGCAATAAACAAAATTGGTACCTCTATATCAGTAAAAAGCGTTCCAATTCAAAGTGCAAAATCACCCTTTAAGCCATCATTAATAAAATTCCGAATAAATAAATATGCTGAATTCAAATTTTAATCTAAACATCCTGCAATTTTAGCAGTAAAAACACTTCCATTTTCAATAAAAAAACCTGGCAGAAGTTCAATATTTCGAGCAGCTTGAAAGAGAACATTTGATGAATTAATAATCTGATTAGCTGCTGAAATAGAAACTGAAGCTTTGTAAAAAGTATTTTGGTTTTGTATTAGAAAAGCATTCGTATTTGAAAGAATGTTAGTTGGAGGGCAAAGGTTAAAATTAATTTCCAAACTTTTAGTTACAGCCACATTTCCAAAATTATCTCTTGCTTGAATAGTTACAATATGAATTCCAAGAGGGAAACTCGATATATGAAAAACGGTGGTATTAGTTGTAGCAAACAAAATTCCATCTATAAAAATATCATAATCTATATTTGCGTCTAGGTTGTCTACTGCAGCACTCCAATTTAATTCTACATTATTTCCAAGCCTAGTAATAGTAAAATTTAAAGGGTTGGAAGGTGCAATTAAATCTAATGATGGACATGGACCTGTTAGCTTAGCATCTGCCCAATCTGCATGGTCAGCAATATTTCCATCGCTTGTTTCATTTACTTCTAATCGAAGCAAATTTGCATTCAAAACATTCATACTCACATCAATTGTGGTATCAAAAGCCGTCATAATTGGGCTAGTATAAACCAAAGAATTGTCTTTAAATATTTTAAAAATCACACTTCCTCCATAATTGTTAAAATTTATTTCATCATCAATACCAATTTTTGCTGAAAATGTTGCGTAATTTAATGATGAAATATCATACGTAACATCCGAAGTTGCATGCATACCCAAACCTTTTGGATAAACTACTCCATCTAAAGTAATAAACCTATTATCATAACTAAAGTCGTTTTTTAGTGGTACACCAAACCCACTTTCAGAACTAGGGCTTAGATTTGACAGGTATATTGTACTTAATGTACTATTACAGGTATTTGAGGGCACTTGGAAGTAAATTTTTGGGCTTGTTATTGAATTTCCACCAAAATCTCGAGCAATTATATAAGCACTAAAGTTTTGACCAGTTAAAATACTAGAACTTGAATGAACATATTTAATTGAGCTAGCTGACAAAATTATCCTAGAAATACCATTAACAAATACTTCAATATTCCTAATCCCATAATCATCAATAATACGATTCCAATTCAATTCAAATTTATTTTGAGAAAAAGAATCGGCTCTTAAAAGTGGTAGTTCTGGTGCTAGAAGATCAGATGTATTACAATTAGGATAAAGGTCTTTATGAAATACAGTTACCAAACCGTATGAATCTTCAACTGTTAGCACAAATCTGTAAAAATATAAATTATCATCACAAGGAATTGTACCTAATATAACATTTTGGCTTAATAGAGTTCCTGAAAACTCAGGATGGCTGTGATTGTTATGATATAAAAATACTTGCCATTTATATCTCAATGCTCTGTTCGGTTCTTCAGCGTCTTGTACTACTGCAAACAAGTTGATAGTAGGATTGCCAGAGGTTGAAAATTTAGTTAAATTATCTAAGCTGGTAGAAATAATTTGGGGCGGGGTGTTATTTAAAGAAACTTTTTTGGAAATTGAATTTGTAACTCCCATGTTATCCGTTACGGTAAGCACAACATCAAAAGATTGCGGAGCAGATGAAAGGGAAGTGAAAGTGTGGCTTGGATTAGGCAGTGTTGAGGTAGTATTATCACCAAAATCCCACAAATAGGTAAGTGCAACATTTTCGGGGTCTGTTGAACTTGAAGCATCAAAGTTTACAATTAGAGGCGAAGATCCAAAAATAGGATTATGCGTAAATCGAGCAACGGGCGGTTGATTTCCACCAGGAGCATAAAAAAATCTTGCTACTTTTGAATTAGTAGTATAATACATTGATTTATCAAATGGATTATAAGTAAAACTAATTAAACCAGGAAGGAAAGCACTAAAGTCTTGACGTGATATTGGATTGTTATTGGCATCAAAAACTACACTTTTTACCCAATAGCTATCAAAATCTGCAAAAAAATAAGCTTCATGGTATTCCTCTGGAAAATCTTGCCCCTCATAAAATACACCTCCTATCGAAGCTTTACCCGTAAAACTGGTATCGGGATATTCGACAGAGCCATAATTAAAAATCTGTCCATCCACAACAATTCTTGCAGGAACTTGCGTATCCCTTCCCCATTCAATAGTCGGTTTTTTAGGATTAGCTGGAATTAATGCAGTATTATCATCAAAAAAAACATGGTCAATTCCCTCAAGATGAGGCCAACCAAAGTTTTGACCAGCTTGAGTCACAACATTTATTTCTTCTTTGGAATCTTGCCCCACATCACATACAACCAAAATCCCAGGATTACCATCTATTTGTTTATGACTCCCAGAACCTGGTTTAATAGTAAGTCTAAAAGGATTTCTAAAACCTAATGCCCAAACTTTTGATGAATCAGCATCTGGAGCACTTGAATTAAAAAAGGGATTAGAAGCAACCCCATATCCTGTTGAAGGGTCTATTCGTAATATTTTACCACTCAAAGAATTTCTTAATTGGCTTCTCCATTGTCCCGAATAATCCGCTAAATATTTACGCACTACATTAAATTCTTCCTGGGAAACAATTTCATCAAGGAATGCTTGATTTTCATAATCGGCTCCCCTACTACCATCACCCGTTGAAATCAATAAAGTACCATCAACGGCGAAATTCATTTGTCCTCCACCGTGGTTGATACCCGTACAAGGAACACCTGTACTTTTTGTTTGGCCTAAAATTACATGCCTAGAATTTGGTACAAGTGAATTAAAATTATTTGTAACGTCTAAGGTAAATCGAGTCGCCCTGCAGATAGTAGCTCCCTGTATAGGTTCAGTTTCATATTCAGGAGTACCAAAATACAAAAGATGGTGTCTATTTACCGCATAAAATAGGTAGATATAACCATTCGAAGCAAAATTTGGATCTAAAACAGTACTTAAAAGACCATAGTCCCCCCAAGTAGCTACTTCATCTGAGATATCAATTAGTAAATTTTTTTGCTCGTTTTCATATTTGTAAATTTTTCCTGCTCTTTCAAAAACATACATTTTACCAGCATGGTCAAAAACAAGTCCCGTTGGCGTTTCCCAATCACTTGAAAAACTTTGTTCCTGAAAACCTGGGGGATAATCCTGACCAAATGCAAAATTTAAAATAAAAATAAAAAATAAAACCTTGTTAATACGCATCTATAGATTTTAGTGGATGCAAAATAAATACTTTTATTGCATTCTTAAAAGACAAAAAGAAAATTTAAACTTAAACTTCAGAAACTAAAAAAAGTTTAATGATTTAACTTAATAAATAAACAAAGCAAAGGTAAGGTTTAAAATGGCACTTTTTTAATATCCAAAATCCCCAGTCACATTATTTTCTTTAGTTTTCATTCCTAATTTTTTTTTTGCTTCTACCATAATTGCTACTGTAGCTGAAGCCCCCAATCTAGAACAACCCAATTCTTTAACTCTTAATAATCCATCTAAAGTGCGAACTCCTCCTGCCGCTTTAATCTGAATTTTTGGATCGGCATATTTTCTCATCAAAATCAAATCGTGCTCCGTGGCTCCTTTGTAATTATAATCACCATTTGGCTGTTTTATGTAGCCATACCCAGTGGATGTTTTTATAAAAGCCACTCCAACAATTGAACAAATTTTACAAAGCTTAATTTTAAATTTATCTTTTGGAAGGAAATCATTTTCAAAAATCACTTTTAAAATAGCTCCATTCCTAATGCATTCCTTATTAATTGCGTTTATTTCCTTTTTAACATATCGCCAGTCTTCCCCTAAAACTTTACCTGCATTTACCACCATGTCTATTTCGGTGGCTCCATCTTTGCAGGCTAATTTGGTTTCAAAAACCTTAGCGGCTATTGTACCATTTCCGTGTGGAAATCCAATTACACTGCAAACTTTTACATTTGAACCTTTAAGTAAGTTCGCACATTCTTTCACAAAATAGGGCTTAATACACACCGCAGCTACATCATAATCTAATGCTATGTTGCATCCATCTGTAAGTTCCTTATCAGTCATAGTTGGATGCAACAAAGAATGATCTATCATTTTTGAAATTTCTTTTAACGTATACATATTTTTGATTGTAAATAATTAATGCTTAATTATATCGACAGCAACACTCTTTAAATAATTTTCACAAAAGGGCTAAAAAATAAATTTAATCAGCCTTTCAAAATCATTTTTTCTGGATCCCAAAGTACTGGTGCATTTCTTTCCGTACTCAAATTGCAAGCTATCGAAGGAGCCGCTGCTCTCAGACCAAAACTTGCATCTTCTACAATCTTACTTCCAGTTCTTATGGCATTAAAAAACACAATCATATGATCTAAGCGGTCATCGTACCCTTTTGGAGGTTCAAAACTAGTCTCTTTATTTACGGTATAGCCTACTTCTGCTTTTCCATATTTGTCGTCATACCATTTTTTAAATTCATCTTTTTGTTTGGCAGAAAAACTATCAAATGAATCGTATCCGCCATAACCAGGTGCAGCATTTCTTTTTATTGTCCTTACTTTAAATTCATTCCAACCTATGTCAATTACACCTTCTGTTCCAATAAATTTTATACCGAAGCCGCCTTTTCCAGAGCCTTCCGATAGATTAACTCTAGTAATTACTTGAAAAGCAGGATGCGATTTTGCTTTTGGATAATCCATTAAGGCATTAATAAGGTCGTAAGCATCTCTTCCGTCTTTCCAAAAATTTAGTTCTGCTAATGAAAAAATTTTATTGGGTCCTTTAGACTCCGTTATTGTATGTATTCCAGTAAGTAAATGAACAATTAAATCACCAGCTGCCCCAGTACCATAGTCCTTGAAATTTCTCCACCGGAAAAATCGTTCCGCACTAAATGGAACTTTAGGAGCATGCCCTAAAAATGTATCGAAATCAATAGTTGTTGGTGATGCATCAAGTGGAATAGAATAATTCCAAGCCCCTTTGGTCTCTGATCGGTCGCAAAAAGCGTCAACATAAGTGAGCTCGCCAATCATCCCACTGTCCAAAATTTTTTTAGCCTCCCAAATAGCCACACTACTAGCCCTTTGACTACCAACTTGGAATACTTTACCCGTATTTTTTTGGGTATTTACCATTGCCATTCCTTCCGAAATCTTTTGCACCATCGGTTTTTCGCAATACACATGTTTACCAGCATTCATTGCATCAATAGCGATTTTTTGATGCCAATGGTCTGGAGTACAAATCAACACTGCATCTATATCGTTTTTAGCTAAAAGCTCTCTATAATCTCTAGTTGTAAATATATTTTTACCCCATTTTTCTTTTGCTCTATCTAATCGCCCATCATACAAATCACAAACAGCTACCAATTCTACTCCATCTACTTTCAATGCAGTATCAGTATCATAATGCCCAATAATTCCACTCCCAATCAGCCCTATTTTCAACTTATCGTTAGCACTAACTTTAATCTGGGAATTTATTTTCTTTTTTGCTACAACTTTTTTAAATGATGCTTCTGAAGAAACTCCGATAGCCAATCCTGCTGCAGTCCCACTCATTCTTTTCAAGAAATCTCTTCTATTGTTCATATCTATTAAATAAAGATAGTTTTTCTACTATTTGATTTGTCAATTTATTTTTCAAAATTGTTTTCTTATCACCATTTGGTAAGATTTCATCCTTAATGAACCAATGTTCTACATCATACTCTATAAACACTGAAGGCTTTAATACTCCCCTTTTCCCTCGCCAATCAGTCAATACAACAGATTCCCAGATTTTAGTTTTAGCCGATTTATAAGCTGCATCAATTATGGCATTTACAACATATCCATCATAAAAAGTTTCTTGGGGTTGGCTACCTTTTTCGTACGCCTCAAACATATCAATAAACATACTAGTATATCCTAACTCATGGGCTTCATCACCTACTGGAAATTGCCATCCAGATGAGCTTTCGGCTTTTTCCACAAGATATCCATCGGTATTCCCACTTGTAAACATCTCAAAACCAGTCCTTAACCAAGAATTCACCCAGATAGTCCCTTCTGTACCCATCACCTCATCTCGTAAATCCATTCCACCTCTAAAAGTCCAAGAAACTTCGAATTGGCCAATCGCTCCATTTTCATATTTTACTAAGCCAATTGCATGATCTTCCGCGTCAATTGGTTTAACTTGTGTATCGGCCCAACACATCACTTCTACAGGCAGAATGTCTTTCCCAATAAAATTTCTGGAAATTTCTATACAATGACAACCCATATCCACGATTGCCCCCCCTCCCGCTTTTTCCATATCCCAAAACCAATCTGAATGGGGACCAGGATGGGTTTCTCGTGATTTAGCCCAAAGTACCCTTCCAATGGCACCTGCTTTTACACTGGCTAGAGACTTCGAAAATTTTGGAGTATAGCATAAATCTTCAAGATACCCTGAAAAAATACCAGCTTCTTCACAAGCCTTTGTCATTCGCAAAGCTTCTGGGGCAGTTCTTCCTAATGGCTTGGTACAGAGTACCGCTTTTTTGTGTTTTACACATAAATTAACGGCGTCTTCATGAACATAATTAGGAAGAGCGATAATCACCATTTCGGTTTCAATATGTGAAATTGCAGCCTCCATATCAGTAAAATAAAAAGGCACATTATACTCTGTAGCAAAACGAACTGCAGTTTCCTCTTTCCGAGCATATATTACTTTTACTTGATCTTTACCTCTTCTTCCTATTAGAGATTCGGCATAAAATCTACCAATAAACCCTCCACCTAAAATGCATATCTTTATCATATTTTTTGGCTAATATAATTTAAAAGTCTTTTTAATTTCTTGTAAATCAATTTTATGAGCATTAATTACGTCCATTGTATTTGGAGAACCTTTTTCTAAACATTGTTCAATTACAATATGAGGTTTTATTTTATTTTTATTTAATTCAAAAACAAACTTATTATAATCAATATCTCCTTCGGCCGTAAATACTTCTTGCCAAATTCCATTTTTTGATTGTCTTATGTGAAGTTCAATAATTCTGTTGCCATACATTTTAATTACATCAAAAATAGGTAATTGAGAATTATCTGAACCTCTAAAAATCCAATGGACATCCATACAAAAAGACATAAATTCTGGCTCCACATTTTGCATCATGTGGTGAAACTCCCTTGCACCACCCTTTAGTTCCATATCATGTGTATGATAAGCTAAAGAAATTCCTTGGCTTTTTAATAATGCACCTAACTTTTTTAACATTTTAGCCTGAAAAATCAATTGATCATCAGTTTTTTGATTGGCACTTCCCCATTTAATTGGTGTAGGATTAGTAACTATTATTTTTGTACCAAATTTTTTTACTTGATTAGCAATGGCTAAAAAATTATCTATTGATTTTGGAGCTTCAGATTCTAAATGTAAAAGACTATTTATATAAATTGAAGGCATTTTGATATCATTTTTTTTCAAAGCTGCCATTATCTCTTCAGCATGTTTTGGGTTTTCAATACTAGGTTCATACGCCTTCAAACCCGATTGTGAGTAATAAGCTATATCTTCATTTATATGTTCTCCCCAAACTTTACCTTCTCTTTTAAAAAAGGTTTGCCAATTATAACCATTGCTACTAATTGGCAACTCAAGTGTCTTATTTTGATTATTTTGAACTAAAGCTAAAGCTGGAATCATGGCAACAAAGTCTCTTCTTTTCATCTTAAAATTTTTTTATTTTGTAGTATATTAATGATTAAATAATCTAAAACATTTAAAGATTTTCTTTTATATCATACACAAATCCTTCCCCAAGTTTAAGAATTTTGTAAGGAGTTCCAATTTTATCACACGCTTTTTTAAAATTTTCTGGGTCTTCTGTATTAAACTCAAATAAATGATAATGATGAGGAATTACCATCTTAACTTTTGACACTTTCCCCAATTCTGCTGCCTCTTCAAAACTCAAGTTTCCTGCAACTTTTCGCTCTGGTTTGTTTCCATTAATGGGTAAAAAGGCAAGGTCAATTTTATATTTCATTAAAGTTTCTTCGAGACCTTCATACCAAAGCGTATCTCCAGAATGATAAACCACAAAATCTCCAAATTTTACAATAAAACTTAAAAATTTGCACTGGCCTTTTTTATCCTTTTCAATAGTATTATGAGCAGCAGGCATTCCAATTATTTCAAAATTACCTATTTTTGTAATTTTTTTATCGTCCAATCCAATCGGAAAATCCAAAGCACATTTAAGTCTTTCGGCCACAAATTCTCGATTCGCCTCTGGAATTACAAGTTTCCCGTTTGAGTTGTTTTCAAAAATCGGATTCAAAGTTTCTCCGTCTAGATGATCTGTGTGATTGTGGCTGGAAGTAACAATATTTATGTTTTTTAAAAGAGCCGGCTTTAAGACTAAATCACTAATTCGAGTATGTGGTTTATCCGTATTTTTGTATTTTTGGGTAAGAGAATCGGACAAATAAGGATCAAAAAGAATAGTTTCGTTTTTATATTTTAAAAGAAAGCCACTCTGTCCAAGCCACCAGACTTTGAAAAAGGAATCCGAATTAAAAGACGCTATATCTTTTATTAAATCAATGTCTTTTTGAATGGGCTGTATCATAAAGTTGCTCTAAGTTGATTTGCTGCTTCACACATAGATTTTATTTTCAATTTAGAAGCCCATCTTGCTGTTTGAGAAAGTCCGCAGTCTGGTGCTACAGCTAATTTTTCAGCAGGGATGTATTTTAAACATTTCTGAATTCTTTCCTTAACATCATCTACAGTTTCTATATAATAGCTTTTTACATCAATCACGCCAACAGCCACATCCATTTTTTCTGCAAAACGTTCTAATAGATGCACTTCAGCAAAATTCAAAACGCACATTTCCGTATGGAGTTCGTCGACCGTCAAGTCTAAAAAATCTGGTAACATAGGGGCAATGGTTTTCTTTCCAATTGAGCGGCCCTTAAAATTTCCAAAACACAAATGAGTTCCAATTCTGGTTCTACCTACAATTTCTTTTACTGTTCGATTAAAAATATCAACAAAGCGTTTCGTATCTTCTTTATATGCATAACATGACATCGACGGCTCGTCTATACAAATTTCTTCTGCACCAGCTTCTACTAATTTTTCTAATTCTAAAGCGACCAAAGGCATCAAAGCCTCTGTAATTTCCCAACGATCTTTATAAATTTCTCCTGGCAACATTCTACCAGAAAGCGTATATGGTCCTGGAATTGAAGCTTTTAGTATCTTACCAGCAGGAGCCAATCTTTTCAATCTATTATATTCTTCTACCACTCCTAATCCTTTTGGTGCAGTAAGTTTTTCAACAATGGTATGTTTTCCACGTTGGTCGTGAGCTGGAGGCCCATATTTGCGAGTCTCTTCATGATTGGCTTGAATTCCTTTAATAAATCCATAAAATGAAAGATTAAAATCAAGCCGAGTTTGCTCCCCGTCAGAAATAACATCTAATCCACCCGAAACCTGATCATGAATGGCATTTACCACGGCGTCTTCTATCATTTCATTTACATCTGCTTTACCAAATTGCCCTAAATTTTGTGAGGCATATTCTAACCAACTTGGAAAAGGCCATGAGCCCACTACAGTAGTTTTAATTGGGAATGCTTGCATATTTTTAATATATAATTTATTTATGCTTAAGTTTATTTTTAAACTAAATTGCCTATTTTCTTATAAAAAACAAAAACCTTTTTATTCATTTTAAGTATTGTCCCTAGATACATAACTTTCAATTCCTACCGATTTATACATTTTAGAAATTCTATGGGCATGCTCATCATAAGCAGATTGAAATAATTCTGATGCTTTTTCAGCACCCACTAAAGCACCAGCTGTAAGAACTTTTGGTGGTTTTCCGGCTTCTGTTAATAAATTTGCAACTTCTGCTTTTATAGAATTTATGATTAAACAAGAACCAATAGTTGATCCTGGTGAGACTGGTGTTTCCAAGTCCTTTATTTTTATCATAGCATCACCAAGAGGTGCACCAGAATCTAAAACAATATCACAAAAGTCTTGGAGTTTTTTGCCGTCTTTTCGTTTACTAATGCTAGCTTCTGAATGCAATTTTGTATTTAATCCTATTACTTTAAGCCCTTTATTTTTAAATATTTCAGCTATTTCAATAGGTACCACATTGCAACCAGAAGATGAAATTATCAAAGCACTATCTTGATTATTTACATCAAAATTTCGAATGATTTGCTCAGCTAAACCTGAAACATTCTCTAAAAACATAGCTTGTCTTTGGCCATTGGCACCTACCACAAGATTATGAAAAGTAAGAGAAAGCTCCACAATTGGATTAAAGCCTGGAAAAGAACCGTATCTTGGCCACATTTCTTCAACCATGATTCTGCTATGGCCGCTTCCAAAAACATGAACCATCCTACCCGCCAAAATAGACTTAGCAAAGATTGTAGCGACGTCAAGTATTTTTCTTTCTTGAGAACTAACAGTCTCTATCATTTTTTGGCATTTTGCTAAATACTCTTGCGTATATGTCATTATAGATAGTCTTAATTAAAAATATGTATTAAATCATCTGTTTCTTATAGTATAAAGAACAATTTAAAAATTAAGCTCTTTATAAATTATCTAATTTTTCGTTGTGCTTTTACATTTTTAGATTTAGTGTTTCAAAAATTATATTTTACTAAATGCAAATGCAGCAGCACCAACTGCCCCCGAAAGATTATTAAAATGAGCTTTTTTAATAATTGTCTTTTTGCCCTTTGGTCTAAATTCATACATTTCTACAAAATCAAATAAAGGATCAAAGAGTACCTCTTCAGCTAAAGTAATTCCACCACTTAAAACGATAATCTCTGGAGAAAAAATATTAATTAATGAAGCCAAGGAAATGCTTAATTTTCTAATGGAATCTAACCAAAGCCATTTTGCGAAAGTATCATTTTGTTTATAGGCAATAATTAATTCATTAGTAGAATTAAACTTACCCATAGATCTTTTTCCAATAGAATAATTGCCCAATGCATATTCCAAACTTCCAGGTATACCTAAAATACTAATTTCTTCATTGGAAGTATTTAAGCTAACATGACCTAAATGACCCGCCATTTGGTTTAATCCTTGATAAAGTTCTCCATTAATTAAAATCCCCCCTCCCACACCAGTACCTAAAGTCAATAATATTGCATTTTTAAAGCCTTTTATTGCTCCATATTTAGTTTCAGCCATTAGCGCAGCATGAGCATCGTTTAATACAAAAGTATTTGTTTGGAAATACTCTTGCCAAACAAAATTTTCTAAGCCAAATAACCTATTGGGGAGATGTGCTATACATTTATTAGTTTCACATGCTAAACCAGGGGCAGATAAACCAATAATATCAATACTTTCTTTACTAGCGTCTTTTAAATATTTTACCATTTCAAGCACATTGACTTTCCATTTACCTTCAGAATCGTCTTCGGTTGATATAAAATGTTGAATTAAAATTTGGCCAGATTCATTCATTAAAACCCCTTTAACATTAGTTCCTCCTAAATCTATTCCAATAGCTGTTTTCATTGATTATTAAATATTTAATCGCAGTAATTAGGTCTTAAATCTATTTAGTTTATACAAAAAAATTGACAACATATACCATTCAGAACTAAATATATAGACTTTTACAAAATTCCATCGTACCATTACATACACATTTTTATTTAATATTGCCCCTCTGAAACCTCCCAACCTCCATCAACATAAAGCGTTTGCCCTGTCGTAAATTTTGAAGCTTCTGACATAAAATATACTGCAGCCCCGTCTAAATCTTCTGGTTTGCCATTTCTTCCTCCATCTAAAGGCTGTTTAGTTTTTACAAAATTCATTATAAGTTCATCTTTACTTGCACGTTCAGACATCGGCGTTTCAACCAAACCTGGTGCCAGAATATTTATTCTGATATTATCTTTGGCATAATAGGCAGCCAAAGATTTAGTAAAGCCAATTACTGCCGATTTAGCTGCGGCATAGGCATGAGTTACAAAGAAATGGGGAGAAGGTGAAAAACCCAATACCGAACTCATATTCAAAATGGTGCCTGACTGTTCTAATTCTAAAAATTTCTTTACTGCAGCTTGATTTGAAAGCATCAAACTCGTTAAATTAAGTTCAAAAGTTTTGTTCCAACCCTCTAAGGTCAGTTTATGTAAAGGCCCATCTCCAAATTTTCGTCCGCTGCCACCTGCCACATGATACAATCCGTCGAAACCACCAAACTCGCAAATGCAAGTATCAATAGCTTTAATCGCCGTTTTAGGATTAGATGCATCTCCAATTATTGCTCTAACATTTTCTCCAAGAGCAATCTCTGTAGATAAACAGTTCTCAGGATTTCTCCCCACCACAACCACTTTAGCCCCATTCAGTTCAAAGGCTTTAGCAGCCGAAAAGCCCAAACCAGTGGTACCTCCTATTATTACAATTTTCTTGTTCGCCAACATTTGCAAAAAAAGTATTAGAATTAGGCAATATTCAAATAATGCTCAAATTTATACTAAAAAAAATGCAAAAAGTAACACAAAATTATAGTATTCTTGTACTTTATTGATATTTCATGAAGCCATTATTACAAAAACTTACAGTAAGTAAAGATTCGTCATATCTGTATGAAAGATTTGAATCACCATTTTTTGAAACCCCACTTCATTTTCATGAAGAGTTTGAAATTGTTCTATGTGATGGAGGTTTCGGCAAAAAAGTGATAGGAAATCATACATCTGAATATTTTGAAGATGATTTAATCTTAATTGGCTCTAATTTACCTCATTGGTTTAGAGCTGAAGATATTTTTTATAAAACTAATAGCCCTAAAAAACCAGCTTCCATAGTAATTCAATTCAGAAAGAATAGTTTTGGAGATCATTTTTTTGATTTAACAGAAATGAAAAAGATACAAATATTGTTTGAAAACGCTAAAAATGGTGTAGCTTTTAATGGGGAAACAAAAGAAAGATTAAATACAATAATTAGAGGCAATATTCAAAAAACAGGAATCCAAAAATTTTTGATTTTAATAGAACTATTAGAAGTAATGGCACAAAGTAAAGAAGCATATTTGCTTTCTGAAGTTGAAATGCAAGGCCTTAGCTTTAAAGATTCTGCAAGAATGAATATCGTATTTGATCAAATTTTTAAGCATTTTAAAGAAGAAATTACAATAGATCAAATGTCTGAAAAGACAAATCTTACGAAAGCCGCATTCTGTAGATATTTTAAGGCTAGAACACAAAAAACGTTCATTGAATATCTTAATAGGGTTAGATTAAATCATGCTTGTAAACTTTTACAAGAAACAGAAATGAATATTTTTGAAATATGTTTCGAATCAGGATTTAATAATCTTTCAAATTTCAATAGATTGTTCAAAAAAACATTAAAAACTAATCCAATGGCGTATAGAAAAAGCATTTTAACATAAATTTATAGTCCGAATGTGCTCCATATTTCTGGTTGTTCAATCTCAAACATTAACTTCTCTCCGGTTATAGGGTTATTGAATTCAAGTCTAAATGCATGTAAAAAAATACTTCCATCAGGACTACTACGGCTATAACCATACTTTAAATCACCAATAATTGGAGAACCAATAAAAGATAATTGAGCTCGAATTTGGTGAAATCGACCTGAAAATAATTGAATTTGCAAAAGGTGATATCGTTCAGAGGAACGTAAAATTTTAAGTTGCAAAGATGCTTTTTTATAATTTTTCAGTTCAAAAACACTCACCACGGCTTTTTTAGATATTTTACCTAACCAATGTTCTAAAATATCAAACTCCAATATTGGTTTCTCTTTCACTACTGCAAAATAGGATTTTTTTACTCTATTGGTTTGAAAATCATCACTTAATTTGGCTGCGACTTCTTTATTTTTAGCCATAACCAAAAGCCCAGAGACTCGCTGATCTAATCTATGAACTACATAGCAATTTGGATAAATGGATTGAATATCTTGTCCTTTTTTAGATTGAACAGCCAATCCAGGTGGCTTAACTAAAACTAAAATCCACTCGTCTTCAAACAATATTTCCATTTTCAAAATTAAAAAAATGTTTAATAACTTATTAGTAATTTATATTCGATTGCCGAAAATATAGAATTAATATCTTCTACAATGAACAAAAAAACAAGTTTAAAGAATATTAAGATAAAAAAAATTATTTCTTTTGTTTTAAATTTGGATTCACTTAAAAAAAATTGGAAGATTTGATTCTATTCTATTTCATAATATGAAGTATATTTTAGTAGCGTTTTTTTTAATTTCATACAAACTAACTGCTCAATTGAATGTTTCCAATTTCCCTTCGGATTATCAATTGATTCCAAGAAATGAAACCAATATAGGTATCATAGAAATTTATGGCAATTATATAGATAACCAATGTGATTCAATTAGAATTGACCTATATAGAAATGATACCTTAATTTATAAAATTATCAAGTCTAAAAACAACTTTACCATTCCAATTAAACTATTTGCAGAATTATCAGAGTACAAGTTAATTTTTTTGGCAAAAATAAATTCCAATTGGAATGTGTTAAAAACTGCAGATAAACTTTTATGTGGTGATGCAATTCTGCTATATGGTCAATCTAACATGAGTGCATCCTCTGGGGTGGATTATTTCAATATCAACTACTCAGATAAGTTTTTAAGAAATTATTCTTATTCTTTATTTCAACCTGATTTGTTGCTATGGTTTCCAGGCAAACAACCTTATGCTCAAGTTGGTAGTATCGGCAATCATCTCATGTTAAATATTGTTGAGCATTCAAAAATTCCTATTTGTATAATTAATGCATCTGATGGAGGTAAAAATGTATTAGCCCTAACAGAAGAAAATCCAAATAATAGAATGGATAAAAATTTTGCTTATGGACAACTACTAGCAAGATTATTTAATAGCGGCTTAAAAAATCATGTAAAAATGATGGTCTATTTTCAAGGCGAAGCAGAAGCCAATACATCAAATGATAATTGCCTGACCTATCCAGCCAATTGGACTATTCTATTTAACAAACTTAAACAGGATTTGCCTAATTTAAAGAAACTATATGAGGTTCAAATAAATGTTATGAAAAACTCATACATTCTAGAACAAGCGGGTTTTATCAGAGATTTTCAAAGAAAAACAAAAATTATTTTTCCTGAAAATGTAGAAACCTACTCAGCAATTGGACAAAACATTTATGACGGAATACATTATGGATACGGAAGTTACATTAATATTGCTAATGGAATAAGCAGCTTAATGCTTCGTGATTTTTATGGCGAAACTAATAATTTAGAAATAGAACCCCCAAATATTCAATATGCCTACTATAAACCTACAAAAGATACTTTGGTTTTAAGATTTCAATCGGGGCAAAATATGATAGTTCCTCAGGAAAGCTATGCCTTAAATGGCTCATTCTTTTTAAGTGAATCACTTACCTCTAGTATTTATTCACCTCAAAATTCTCCAACTGTCAGCACAATTGCAAATGGGAACGAAGTTATTTTAAAATTAAATGCTCCACAAACCTCCAATTATATTAGCTATTTAACCTCTACAACTACAAACAATGAAATATTTTTTGGTCCATTTTTAAAAAATAGCAAAAATCATAGTGCATTTTCATTCTTTAAATTTCCTATTCAAAACTCTGCACCAATTTTAGAGACCACATTAGCAACACCAATTACTTTTCGAGCAAATGCATTAAATGATAATCAAATAAATATTACATGGTCAAATGAGGGAAAGAAAAATTATTCAACAGAAATTTGGCATTCAAATACTAATTCAGATTTTCAAAAAATTTCAATTGTAAATAAAACCCTTTCCTATTTTATTTTAAAAGGCCTAAAACCTGAATCTCAAAACTATTTTAAATTAAGAATATGCAATAGCAGCACATGTTCAAATTTCACAAATACTATATCCGAAATTACATTCAAAAAAAGACTGTATGATTGTAAAGAAAAAAGTTTAAATGATAGAGTAATAGATTCAAATTATAATTTTCAGTCTAAAATCCTAAATTCTACTCAAATAATCAACAACTCAAAAATTTATTACTTATTTGAAAATCATATTTTATTGCAGCCCGGATTTGAATTTATCCCTCAGAATTTTGGCGTCTTTACTACTGAACATAGAAACTGTGAATGATAAGTATCCTAAGTATAAGTATGTAAATTTTAAGGTTTAACATTACAGAAGTATTCGACAGAAACCTACGAAACATATAAACTAACCTAAAAAAAGATTTAACCCAACTTGTCTTTTGATGCTTGTAAGTAATTGACAGTCATAAGTTTGACATGATAATATTTTTTATTGGGGTAACACAAACTTTTTCATACTGAAAGGTTTGGGTTGATATTTTGTTGCTTGGTATATTTCTAAAGCCTGGGCTATTGGTTCACTACATTTTTTTATTATTATTACCTTTCCTTTGTCGTTTACAAACGAGGTCTTCACTATTTTTTGGGTGTTCATGATGCG
>JANOMP010000265.1:0-5272 GCA_031420365.1 Cytophagaceae bacterium | reverse complement strand
CTTTGTAATTTATTGTTTTTTCTAAATGTTGTAATTGCTCAGGAAAAAACTATTGAGGGAACTGTAAAAAGCGAGGATGGAGCTGTTCTACCCGGGGTTGCAATTACCGTTAAAGGTACTACCATTGGTACAAATACTGCTGCAAATGGCAAATATAAAATAAGTGCCAAGACTGGTGCTACTTTGGTATTTAGTTTTGTGGGCATGGTTAAGCAATCCATAGTGGTTGGAAATCAATCCATTATTAATGTGACCCTAATTTCTTCGGAAGAAAACTTGGAAGAAGTAGTTGTGGTGGCCTATGGCCAAGGTAAAGATAAAAGAACATTGGGCTACGCTACCCAAACTTTAAATGGAGATGAGTTAGCAGAAACCCAAAGAGAAAACATTTTCAACTCCCTACAAAGCAGGGTGGCGGGAGCTACAGTAAATTCTACTTCAGGAGCTCCTGGCTCTTCTTCAGCAATAGTTTTAAGGGGCTTCAACTCTTTGAGCGGAAACAATTCACCCCTTATCGTAATCGATGGTTTACCAATCAATAATTCGACATTTAATCAGTCGTTTTTAACAGTAGATGGCTCAAACAGAGGCAATGACTATTCAAACCGAGCTTCTGACATTAATCCAAATGATATTGAAAAAATAACGGTTTTAAAAGGTCCAGAAGCTACGGCTCTTTACGGTATTGATGCTGGAAGCGGTGCTATAATTATAACTACTAAGAAAGGAGTAGCAGGGAAAAGCAAAATCGTTTATGATAACAGTTTTAGACTTGACCAAACGTATTTGTTTCCTGAAATACAGACACAATATGGAACAGGCTTAAACGGTGCAGCAACATTAACAAGAGCATCCCACGGACCAAAACTAGACCCTAATACCCAGATTTTTAATAATGTTGACAATTTCTTTCAAGATGCTTTCACTCAAAGACACAATCTGACTTATGAAGGTGGTAAAAAACAATTTACCTACAGAACTTCATTTGGAGCCGTAGTGCAAGATGGCACAGTAAAAAACACAGGATATGACCGTTATAATGGTAGAGGTACTCTTACTTACAGGTCTGTTGACAAAAAACTTGAGGTAACGGGAACAGCCGCCTACACTCACAGCTATACCCAAAAGGCTTTAAGAGGAGCTGGAGGATTTTTACAAGGACTTTTATCTTGGCCAATAACAGATGACGCTAGCTCTTACCTGAGGGCGGACGGTACCAGAAGAAGATTTTTTGATAGCGATAACTTTGCAGAAGTAGATAACCCGTATTGGTCTGTAAATAAAAACCAAAGTTCAGACATAAATAAACGACAAAATTATAATCTTTCTACAACGTATCGTTTTACGGATTGGCTAAATATAACCGCAAAAGGAAGTTATGATGGATATAATCAAAAAGGAAATACCTTTTATCACCCGCTTTCTAATGATTTCTTTTCTGTGGGTGGCATGATTGAAGAATACACACAAGACTATCGTGGATTAAGTGGCGTAATGATTCTCTCGGCAAATAAAAAATTCAATAAAATATCAACGGGTCTAAAAGCCGGAACTGCGGTAGACGATTTCAGAAGTGATGTTTTCTCTAAAAGAGGGCAAAGGCTGGTAAAACAAACAGTAGGTACGGAGGACTATGTAAATGATTTTAACTCTATTACTCCAAATACGTATTTAGACAGTCGCTCTTTGGGAAGAGATACCATAAATCTAAGGAGACTTCAAGGGTTTTTTGGGGAATTTACCATAGGTTATGACAACTGGTTAAATTTGACGTTTTCGGGTAGAAATGACTGGACCTCAACCCTTCCCGAGCAATCTCGGTCATTCTTTTACCCTGCGGCAAGTTTAGCATTTATTTTCAGTGACCTATTGCCAAAAAACAAAGTCTTGACTATGGGTAAATTAAGAGGTTCAGTGGCACAAACGGCCAAAGACATATCGCCTTACGGCTCTCAATCTGTTTATGCAAAACAACTTACATCTGGCCTTGGACTGGGCTATGGTTTTACAAACAACAACCCTGGCATAGTGCCCGAAAGACAGGAAACATTTGAAGTAGGTACTGAACTCGAGTTTTGGAACAAACGAATAATTATAGATGCTACGTACTACAATACCAAAAATGTAGGCCAAATTGTTCGTGGAGTGCGTTTGAGTTATGGAACGGGATTTGTACTTTCTACACTAAATGTAGCAGATACAAGAAACCAAGGAGTAGAGTTAACGATTAAAGTGCAGGCAATAAAGAACAAAAACTTTGTTTGGAATACCGACTTCAATTTTGCAAAAACTACTAATGAAGTTTTAAATTTGCCAGGAAACATACCAGAATATTATGGCTCAGACACCTGGTTAAGTGCGTTTAGAAATGGTCTGATCCCGGGAGGAACTACCACTTCTATTACAGGACAAGATTATTTAAGAAACACTAAAGGACAGATAGTTATAGATCCGGGTACTGGTAACCCATTAGTAAACCCAAATTATCAGAAAATTGGAGATCGCAATCCAGATTTCAATCTAGGGATTAATAATAGTTTCAATTACAAAAAATTCACGCTCTCCTTTTTGTTTGATATCAAAAAAGGAGGAGACATTATGAACGGAACAGCCTACTGGATGACTTTACAAGGCTTACATCCGTTAACTGTAAACAGAGAGCAGGCTATAATAGTACCGGGTGTTTTAAATGATGGACTACAGGATACAGATAACCCAACCGTTAACACCATTCAAATTTATCCTCAATACACCTCGTATTATCTGGATGGTCGACTGAATGCCTCAAACTTTGTAGAAAAAGATGTTAACTGGGTAAGATTAAGAGACTTGACACTTAGATATTCTCTTCCAAAACAATTAATAAGCAGAGTCAAAGGAGTGCAAGCAGTTAGCGTGTTTTTTACAGGAACAGACTTATTTATTTTGACCAACTATTCGGGAGCTGACCCGTCAGTGAATGGAAATACTGCCGCTTCACAAGGAACAGGAAGTTTTGGTTTCGATTGGTTTTCACCCTCCACTCCGAGAGGATTTAATGTTGGATTAAGAATTGAATTAAAAGCAAACTAAGCATTGCTTTTAGAAACTTAAAAATAAAAAAAATGAGAAAAATAATATTATTTACATGTATCGCATTTGGATTATTTTCATGCGAAAATTATATCGACGAAGCATTCAAAAACCCTAACGCTCCTACTCAAATTAAGCCATCCGAAGCATTGCCTTCAATAATTGCTAATATGGCCAGAGGAGTGCAGTTTGATTCAAGATTTCTAGGTAGATATGTTCAATATTGGGCTACAACAGGAAGTGGGGGTTCTTGGGACAGACAAGGCTATGACCCAAATACTGACAATTCAGGAGAAAAATGGAGATCCCACTATTTTACCATAGGGCAAAATCTAAAAAATATGATACGTGATGCAAGAGCAGAAGGAAAAGAAGAGTATATTGGTGCAGGGCACGCAATTTTTGCTTGGAGTTGGTTAACACTAACAGACTATCACGGGGATGTAATCTTGAAACAAGCTCTAGACCCAAGCAGACTCACATTTGACTACGACTCGCAAGAAGATGTTTATAAGGAGGTAGCCATTTTGTGTGATTCGGCAGACATTTACCTGCAAAAAGCTTCGTCTAAAGCTGTTTCGGCAGATTTCATTGAGGCCGACAAGTGGATGTACGGAGGGGATATTAAAAAATGGCAAAAATTTGTGAGCGGAATCCGTGCGAAATTACTGCATAGATATTCCTTAAAAGGAGCTGCTTACAAACCTGACGAGGTAATCAAAAATGTGAATGCTGCTTTTGCTAATGTGGATGATGAAGCGATGATAAAATTCAATAATGGGCCGGCTTCTGTAGATGACGCCAATTTTTTTAGCCCAAGAAGAAACAATATAGCCTCTTATAGACCTACCGATTTAGTAATTAGAATGATGGATGGTACAGTGTATCCAGATGTAAAAGATCCTAGAATGGCCTATTTATTTAGGCCAAGTGATGACGGAACTTTTAGAGGCGTAACTGTCAACCTTGGAGAGTCAACAACGCTACCAAATGCTAGAAAAACTTACAACTTTTTTGGGTTTGCTGTAAATACAGGACCTGTGGGAGGGCCAGATGCTGGAGCAAGAAATTACTTTAAGAACGACGCCAAATTTCCAATTATGAGTTTATCAGAGCTTTTATTCATTAAATCAGAGGCTGCTTTTATTAAAGGTGACAAAACCATGGCATTAGAATCATTTAGAGCAGGAATAAAAGCAAATTTCGATATGTTTACTAAGCACTTTACAGGGTATACCAATTTTACAGAAAAACAAGTTACAGATTATATAGCCGCGGTTAGTCCTGCAAAAGCTGCAGATTTGTCACTCAAAGATATTATGACTCAAAAGTTTATCGCATTATGGGGTTATGGGTTTGAAGAAACATGGGTGGATATGCGGAGATACAAATACAGTCCTGACATTTACCCAACTTTCGCAATGACAACATTTTATCCTGATAACTTCAGTAAGAATGTTTATAGAGTACGACCTCGATACAATTCAGAATATCTTTGGAATGTGGAATCACTCAAAAAAGTAAAAGGATTAGATGTAGATTATCATACCATACCTACATATTTTGCTCAACCATAATTATTAAATTTAGAAATATGAAGAATATATTAAAAATTTCAATTGTACTGTTAGTAATAGGATTACTTTCATGTGAGAAAAACCTAATAGAACAAAACCAACTATGGGAATATGCTGATCCAAATAGTGCAAATATTAAAGTAGTAAATGCTTATACTTCAAATATTCCAGTTGGAGCTCCAGGTGTAGGTGTAACTCGCTTTTATATCTATCAAGATGGGGCTAAATTAAACGGAAATGCAATTTCTACCGCTGGGTCTTGGCCTGGATCTGCAACCTATTCATCCATAAAACCTGGAAATTCTGGCTTTACATTGATATTGGATAGAAGAATTGGTACAGATTATGGCAAAATAGCAAGAGGAGATACAGCATTTAATGCCAAATTAACAATGGATCCTAGCAAATTTTATTCGCTATTTTTAATTGGAGAAGCCCCTACACAATCTACAATTCTCGTAAATGATAACTTGAAAAACCCAGAAGAAAACAAATATGCTGTAAGATTTGCAAATTTGGTTGTTTCTGCCAGCCCAAAACCGGTAGATATCTATTCAAGAAGAGGGAAAAAGAACTTAGCTTCAAATTTATCATATAAATCTATTACCGATTTTGTTGAAATT
>JANOMP010000264.1:0-6005 GCA_031420365.1 Cytophagaceae bacterium | reverse complement strand
AATTGTCAAAAAGTATAAAATAATTGTATAGATTTACAAAACAAGAACTGCTGGAAAATAACCTTGCGGATTTTAGGTCATAATAAAAAATAGTTGAAAAGTTGAAAATAAACTAATATTGTATGTTATTTGTGACTCATATTAATAAATGAAAAATCCATTGGATATTAAGAATCTTGCGCTTGGCAAAGATTGGATGAAGCCAAAGTATTATATAGAAATATAAAATTCGATGGAGCATTTTATTTAGGCTGGATATAGTGTAGAGTTGCTGCTAAAGGCAAAAATCTGCGAGAATTGGGGGATTCCTAATCTATTTGACTTAGATATCAAGAAAATTGGTGCTGATATTAAAAAATAAGAGAGATTGTAAAAACAAATAAATTAACAATATTACTGATTTTAAGTGGTTTGAAAAATAAATTTGATCGTGATAACGCTAGTAAAAAAAATTATTCAAAGCAAATTCACTTTTATTTAAAAGATGGTCAGAACAAGTTAGGTATTTTCCAACAGGTTTTATAAAAAATAATGAAGTGAAAGACTTAATTCTTTTGTTAAAACATAAAAAAGGACTACTAAAATGGATAGAGCAAAATTAGAATTTAAGCTTGATAAAGATTTCAAGGCAGAATGTTCAAAACAAGGTTATCCATTAATAGATATTTGTTTGGAAGAAGCATATCCAGGAGATACTGCAACATCATATATTGTTAATATCGTGGCTGAGTGGGCAAAAAATATGGATTGCTCAACGGCATTAGATATTCTAATTGATATCTTATGGGAAACCACCGAAATAGAATACAGAGAAGCAATATTTTCAATAAATATCTATGCTGATAATACTCTTCATTGTCAAAGTGATAAAGTTAATGAGTACATGAGAAATCCAAATTTGGCGCTGTTATAAAGTATTTGAAAATTTTAAAAGTATAAAGGCAAGTGGAGATATTTGCTTTTTTTATTGACAACCATTATATATCTTAAATTGTTTGTAGCACTACTATGAAAACCCCATACGGACACCTCACATATTGTAGCAATATTCATCCTGGCGAAGACTGGAAAGAACATTTTCAGGTTTTGAAGAGTAGTATTCCCGAAATAAAAGCGGCTGTTTGCCCGCAAGAAAAGATGGGGATTGGTTTGCGTTTAGCAAATCAAGCGAGTATTGATTTATCAGAAAAATCTAATTTCGATGAATTCAAAAATTGGCTTGCGGCACAAGATTGCTACGTTTTTACGATGAATGGTTTTCCTTATGGTAATTTCCATAATGTTGTAGTAAAAGACCAAGTTCACGCTCCTGATTGGACTACAAAAGAACGTACAGATTATACAATCCGACTGTTTGGTTTATTGGCTAAATTGCTACCAGAAAATTTAGAAGAAGGTGGGATTTCAACTTCACCTTTATCATATCGTTTTTGGTGGAAAACATTAGAATCTTTTGAAGAAGCGACCAAAGCAGCAACAAAAAACATCATTTCGGTAGTAGAAGCCTTAATTGACTTGCAAGAAAAAACTGGGAAAACGTTACATTTAGACATCGAACCTGAGCCTGACGGAATACTTGAAAACTCGCAAGAGTTCATTCAATGGTATAAAAATTACCTCATTCCGATGGGCATTGAACAACTCAAAGACAAAGGTTTTTCGAGTGAAAAAGCCATAGAAGCTATTAAAATGCACATTCAATTATGCTATGATGTTTGCCATTTTGCGGTAGGTTTTGAAGCTCCGCAAGATGTATTTAATAAATTAGAAACGGAAGGCTTAAAAGTTGGAAAAATACAAATAAGTTCTGCTTTAAAAGTTGATTTTTCGAGCGATGCCAAAGAAAAACTAAAAGTGATAGCACAATACAACGAACCAACGTATTTACACCAAGTTGTTGCTCAAAGAAAAGATGGGAGTTTTAAAAAATTTCCAGATTTGACAGAAGCCATTGCTGCATTTGATGAAAATATAAGTTCGTGGCGAGTACATTTTCATGTGCCATTATTTTTGGAAAAATATGGTTTATTGAGTTCTACTCAGTCGGATATTGTAGATACGATTAATGTTCATAAAAATACGCCTTTCACAAATCATCTCGAAATCGAAACTTATACTTGGGGAGTTTTGCCAACTGAGTTTCAAGCTCCATTAAATGAGTCAATTATTCGTGAGATTAATTGGGTAAAAGGGCTTCTTTAATTACGAATTTCAATAATAACCATCTCATTTCCAGTCTTCTCCTCATAATAAAAGAGTTTTTTTCTCTTGGGTTGAGGTCATTTTTTAGAATAAAAAATGCAAAAAACAGTAGTAATAAATATAGTTGGTCTTAGCACAAGCGTGATAGGTAAGTATACACCTTTCTTACAGAAATTTATTGCTAAAAATAAGCTGACGCACATAAAACCACCATTCCCTGCCGTTACGACTACTTCACAAAGTTGTTATGTAACTGGCAAAAATCCCGACGAACATGGCATAGTCGGAAATGGTTGGTACGACCGTGAAGCCTATGAAATGAAATTCTGGAAACAGTCGAATAAGTTGGTGCAAGCCGAAAAAATTTGGGAAGCTGCGAAGCGAAAAAATTCAAATTTTACGAGTTCCAAAATGTTTTGGTGGTATAATATGTACTCCTCGGCTGATTTTTCGGCAACACCACGACCTCAATATCACTCGGATGGCGTCAAAATGCCTGATTGCTACACTTTTCCTGCTGATTTGCGTGATAAATTACAGGCAAAGTTAGGCACTTTTCCATTGTTTAAATTTTGGGGACCAACCACAAGTATTGATTGCTCAAAATGGATTGCCGATGCAGCCTTAGAAGTTGATAAAGAAAATGACCCAACCCTTACGCTCATTTATCTACCACATTTAGATTATTGTTTGCAGAAATTTGGTGTTGATTTTAGCAAAATAAGTAAAGATTTATACGAAATTGATGCTTTGGTAGAGGAGTTAGTGAATTATTATGAGCAAAAAAATGCTAAAATAATTTTACTTTCTGAATATGGCATTAATAATGTAAGTCGCCCGATTCATATTAATCGAATTTTGCGTGAAAATGGTTTGATTTCGGTGAGAGTTGAAAACGGACACGAACACCTCGATTGCGGAGCATCGAAGGCTTTTGCCGCATCTGACCACCAAATTGCCCATATTTATATAAATGATTTAAGTCAAAAAGAGCGAATTAAGACTGTTTTGTCAAAAGTTGAAGGCATTGCGTTGGTGATGGATGAAAAAGAAAAACGTGAACTTAAAATTAACCACGAACGAGCAGGCGATTTGGTTGTGATGGCAAAAGCTGATAGTTGGTTTACCTATTATTATTGGCTTGATGATAAATTAGCACCTGATTTTGCAAGATGTGTAGATATTCATAATAAACCTGGCTATGACCCGGTTGAAATGTTTATGAATCCTGCTAATCCTTTCATTAAATTACGTGCTGCGTATAAATTGGCTCGAAAACTACTTGGATTTAGATATAGAATGGACGTAATTCCCTTGGATGCGACACTTATCAAAGGCTCACACGGAACACTTGATATTGGCAAAGAATTTTATCCAGTACTTATTACAAACCAATCCGTTCCAAAAGAAGAGATTTTGGCAACTGATGTTTATAATGTTATTTGGGAGAGTATTTTTGGGGAGAAATAAACTAAACACTATTGAATCAATGAAAAAAACATTCTACCTTCTTCTCTATGCACTAACTTTCGTTTCAATAGAAAATCAATGAAAGACGGTATTTATTTTGTAAAATCCGTTTCTATATTTGGGTTTTCTTTGATGCCTGTTTCCTCAAAAGTTGGTATTTTGAAAACGGAAAACCTTGTTTCTCCCTTTTCTATTAGTAGGGCTTTTCCTTCCTCATTGCTTATGAAAATGAATTTACCGAAAAAATCAATTTGCTTTTGAGCCTTATTTTTTTTCGTTTGATTTACTTTTGATGTTTAGGTACTGTACCGATTTATCATTTGCATTACTGTATTTTTTTCGAGTGAAGTCTAGTCTACAATTATTGCTAATCTTTTCACCCAAATAGCATTGAAATCACTTTCAAGTTCAGAGTTTCCAAGTTTGGAAGAATTATCTTGAAATAACAACTTCAGTAAATTGCCAAATATACTTTTCCAGTTCCTTTTTCTTTCGATTCTAATAATAATATCGGTAGCCGTTGCGTAGGTTTTGTATAAAGTAGCAGTAAATAATTTAATGCAAAATCTATTTTTGCCCCAAAACATGATTTAAGAAACGCATATTTAGAATTGGCACTTGAAATGATAAAAACACAGCGAGCAGCAGGAATACGATTCGATTGGATTAATGCAGATTGCCTAATAGGCATGACTTAAAATTTTTGACAGCCCTTGAGTTGAGGAATTAAATGAACTTTATGTGATTGATATTCACAATAACAAAAGCATTTATTTAGAATTATTTGAATTAGAATTAAAACAGAAAAAAGAAGGTAGAGGAAGAGCACCATCAAGGTTATTACCAAATAAAAAGTCGATTAATGCAGATGTACACGTGGGAAGTTTAAAGCAAAAAGATTGGCAAAAAGTAACTTTAAGAAATGGCACAAAAGGAGTATTAGAGGTTGAAGCTTATATGCAACACATATTTGTGTTTGATGAAATAGAAAGGAGATGTTCCGCTAAGTTAGTGATTGTCAGTAGAGAAAAGAATTGTAAAGGCAAATGGGAGTATAAATATGCTTTTTCAAATGCTAAAGACGGATGCTTCAAGATAGAAGAATTAGCCTATATGCTTTGCTATAGATTTTGGATAGAGCATGGTTTCAGAGAAGCCAAACAAAAATTAGGAATGACCGACTATCAAGTGAGAGGATGGTTGGCTTGGCATCATCACATGGCACTAGTAATGATGGCTATGGTCTTTTCTTTAAGTGAAAAAATAACACAAAAAGAGGAAATGCCATTACTTTCGGCAAGTGATATTAGGTTAATATTGATCGATAAATTTGCCCAAACCTCAAAGGAAAAATTTACTTTTGAGGATCAAATAAGAATCAGGCATCAAGAAAGAAAAAATGATATAATTAATCGATATAAACGAAATGGACAAATTGAACAATTACAAGTTTAGCAAGTTTGTCAAAGTAGAAATAGGAAGACTTATTTTTAATGGTGATTTTCAAATTGGAATGACAAAAGAGATGTGTCGATTATCTTGGGGAGAACCGAAAGATATAAATAGAACTATCACAAAATATTCGACTAGTGAGCAATGGGTTTATGATGTGGGTATTTATATTTTGAAAATGGTAAACTAACAACTATTCAAAACTAATTTTTTAATGCAGCTACTTTAAAAGATAAAAAAAGCGAAATATTTTTACTTTTGTCTCCTCATTTGTGCCCCTACAATAAAAAAGTTCATAACTAATTGAAAATCAATTTGTTATGAACTTTTATCGTACCCGGAGCCGGAGTCGAACCGGCACGAGTGTAACCTCATTGGTGTTTGAGACCAACGCGTCTACCAATTCCGCCATCCGGGCAATTGTTTCGTTTGGGACTGTAAAACTAGTATAAGAATGCCATTTTTACAAGTTCTTTGTTCAAATTATTTATACATTTTCAATTATTTTTGGCTTTGTTCTATTAAATATATGATAAATTAGGTATGTTTTTTAGACATTGAATTGCTTTCCAAGAGCTACACAACAATACTGATAATTCTTTTAGAGGTACCTTGGCATTATCTAATCGTTTTTTTTACGGAGAACCAATTCAAATAATTCTGTAGGTACTTTGTTGAGACACCATTGAATATTTCTAACCATTCCTTTAGTTCTTTTGCGGATTGATTTACATGCTGAATATGGTATTTGCCTTCAGTAACATATTTTTTATCTTTTGCTCTTATTGTTTTGTGTTCAATTTTATTGCTTTTAGCAAAGGCAATAAAACTCGGATGAGAGTCGGAACACAGAATACTTTCTGAGACAATTTTGTTTTTTA
>JANOMP010000263.1:0-10719 GCA_031420365.1 Cytophagaceae bacterium | reverse complement strand
GACACATACGAAAGGAAGAAAAAATTACTAATTCCATTTTCTTAACAAACCGCCGTATGCCGAACGGCACGTACGGTGGTGTGAGAGGTCGACAAAGATAGAAACGTCCAAGAGATTATCTATCTTTGTCTCCTACTCGATGTGGTGAAAATTTAAATCCTAAATCAATAAATGATAATATTTTTTTTTACATTTGGAAATACTAATTAATTCAATTGCTTCAATATCTGGAATTTATAGGCCGTTTTCATCCACTTCTTGTACATTTACCGATAGGCATTTTAGTATTTGCATATCTTTTAATGGTACTGCAGTGGTTTTATAAAATCAATTTAGAAAAAACTATTAAAATTGGGTTTTTATTAGGTGCTATTTTTTCTTTTTTTTCTTGCGCAACAGGTTGGTTATTATCTATTTCTGGAGATTATGAAGGGTTTTTATTAAAAAATCATCAACAGGCGGGGATATGCACCGCTGTATTTGCCTTTCTAACTTACTTTTTTAAAAACTATAAATGGTTTTTTTCTTCAGTATTACTTGTAGTTTTATTCGTGACCGCATATTTAGGCGGAACACTAACTCATGGAGAAGGCTATTTGTCTGTTTTTATAAAATCTGATCAAAATGATAAAAAAAGTAGGGAAATTGTTCAATCAAATCTATTAATTTCCAAAAAAGATAGCATAAAAAAAATATTTGAATATAGGGAAAAAATTGTGCCTATATTTAAAAAGAAATGCTATAATTGCCATTCTTCAACAAAGAAGAAAGGGGGATTAAGACTAGATAGTGAATTTTTTATTGTTAAAGGAGGAAAAAATGGGAAAGTGTTGGTCCCTGGAAATTCTAGTCTTAGCTCTCTTTTTACGAATCTAATTCTGTCTAAAGAACACGATAAACATATGCCTCCAAAAGGCAAGCCTCAACTTTCAAAACAAGAAATCGCCATTATTCATTATTGGATAAATAAAGGAGCCTCATTTAAAGAAGGATTTGAAATATTTAAAACAAATAATTCAGTTTATATCTCAGATAATTCTTTCCCAGTAAAATTTAAAATGAAAGATTCATTGCAAATCTATAAGGAATTGAAAAAGGAGGATTTAAGTTTAGAGGCCAAGCTATTTCTTCAAAGGAATCCGCCAATTACTGATATTCTTATGGAGCGATTTAAACAAATGGAGATTAGTATAACTTATTTGAGTAATACTTCTAATTTAATTGAAGCTAATTTAATTAATGTGAGAAATTTTAATCCTAATTTGATAAGGGATTTAAAAAATATTAAAAATCAAATAATTAGATTAAGGCTTAGCAATCAGGCGGTTGAAGATAATGATTTACTATTACTTTCCGATTTCAAAAACCTTAATCGTTTGAATTTAGATAATACTTTAATTACAGAAAATGCACTTTTTGTTTTAAAAGATTTGCAGAATTTAGAGCACTTAAATTTGTATAATACAAATGTAAGTGATAATAGCATTGAAGATTTAATAAATATTCCTAACTTAAAGGTAGTTTTTCTTTGGAAAACAAAGATAAGTGAGAAAGGATTTGAAAAATTAAAAAAATCTAGGCCGGATTTACAGATTGAAATGGGTAATTTTAACTTTATTAACTCTGATTTAAAGAAGGACTCTTTAAAAAAATAAATGCAGAAATGAATAAATATTTATTTTTATTTATATTAAGTTTCCCTTTTTTTTGCATTTATGCACAAAAAAAATCAATTATTTTTTCAAAGGAAATTGCTGATTCTTATGCTACTTTGCCAAAAGTAATAGATTATAATAATCATGTAAAACCAATTCTTTCAGACAAATGCTTTGTTTGTCATGGACCTGATAAAGCAAAGCAACAAGCTGGACTTCGTTTAGATATTGCTAAAAACGCATATTCTGAACTTCCTGAAAGCCCTGGCAAGAGAGCTATTACTCCAAAAAATTTATTAAAAAGTGAGGTTTTTTATCGAATTATTTCTTCCGATCCTTCTTATTATATGCCAACTCCTAAGTCACATTTAAGCCTTTCAGCTAAGGAGAAAGCTATTTTAATTAAGTGGATTCAGAATGGAGCTGAATACAAACCTCATTGGGCATTCGTAAAACCTAAAAAGTATTCCCTACCAGAACTGCAGAAAAGTCTAGCTTTTAATCCCATAGATAATTTTATTTTCTCAAAATTAGAATCAAATAATTTAGTTCCTTCAAAAAGTGCATCGAAAGAATTGTTACTTCGAAGGCTCTCCTTAGATTTAACTGGATTACCGCCTACATTATTAGAGATTGATCTGTTTCTCAATGACAAAGATCCTAATTCATACGAAAAACAGGTTGACCGTTTGTTGACTTCCTCACATTTTGGTGAAAAAATGGCTGTTTTTTGGTTGGATATGGCCAGGTTTTCTGATTCTCATGGATACACTGTTGACCGTCTTCGAGATATGTCACCCTACAGAGATTGGGTTATCTCAGCTTTTAATAGTAATATGAAATATGACAATTTTATTCATCAACAATTAGCTGGTGATCTTATGGGAAAACCTACAAAAGAAATGTTGATTGCCACGTCATTTAACAGAAACCATGCTCAGAATATGGAGGGGGGAATTGTAGAGGAAGAGTTTCAAACAGAATATGTGATGGATAGGACTAATACATTAGGTGAAACTTTTTTGGCAATGTCATTTGGGTGTGCTCGTTGCCATGACCATAAATATGATCCTATTTCTCAAAAAAATTATTACGAAATGTTTAGTTTTTTTAATACTATTAACGAAGCTGGTCAGATTTCTTGGAACGATGATATGCCAACTCCAACTATTCTTTTACCCACAAGAGAAAGAGAGGAAATTGTTCGGTTTTTAAAGGAGAAAATATTAAATCAAGAAGAGGAATTAGAAAAAAGTGTGGTTAAAGCAAATCAAAGATTTGAAAAATGGTTGAATGAGGAAAAGTATAAGTCTTTAAACTCTAATGAAATATCTCAATTTGGCTTGCAGGGTTATTTTAGTTTTGAAGATTCTTTGCGAAATAGTATAGATAAAAGCCAGTCGGGTGTAATAAAAAGAGATGGTGGTACCAAGGGAGAGAGACCTGTATTTGATATCAGCGAAACAGGGAAAAGTATCTTATTTGATGGGGATTCTTATCTAGATTTGAAAAAAGTGGGTATTTTTAGAAAGTCTGAGCCATTTACAATTGGAATGTGGATTTATATTCCAAAAGAAATGAAAGAGGGAGTAATTTTCCATAAAAGTGATATGGAAAGACTTTATAATTTTAAAGGATATAATATCCAACTAAAAGGAAATAGACTAGAAATTATGATGGCTCATACTGCTCCTTCAAATGCGATTACCAAAATAACACAAAAAGAGATACCAAGGAATCAATGGATTCACATTTCACTAAGATATGACGGTTCTTCTACTGCAAATGGATTTAAATTATTTTTGAATGGTACAGATACAGGAATGGAAACTACCATGGATCAGTTATATAAAGATATTATTTTTTTTTCAAAGACAGAGCCAGCTCTTCAAATTGGTGGATGGGGGAGGGGTTTAGGTTTTAAAGGAGGGAAAGTGGATAATGTAGTGGTGTATAATAGAGAGTTAACAGATTACGAAATTAAGATTTTAGCTAGAAAAGGCTCTTGGAGGCCAATTGTTTCTAAAACGTTTAACCAAATAAATTCCTTCGAAAAAGGCATATTAAATGCATATTATTTAATGGCAGTTGATGATAGCTTAAATTTAGATAGATTAGCATTAAAGAATATTAGGACCACTTTTTCAGATTCTACCGAAAAAATTCCTGAAATAATGGTAATGCAAGAAATGTTAAAACCTAAAAAGTCATTTATCTTAAAAAGAGGGCAATATGATTTGCCATTGACAGAAGTTTTTCCAAACACTCCACCCAGTATTTTACCTTTTACTAAAGATTTTCCTAAAAATAGAATGGGATTGGCTCAGTGGCTTACGAATAAAGATAATCCTTTAACGGCTAGAGTGGCCGTAAATCATTTCTGGCAAAATATTTTTGGACTTGGATTAGTAAAGACATCAGAAGATTTCGGTAATCAAGGGGAAATACCTAGTCATCCTGAATTATTGGATTGGTTATCAGTTAATTTCTTAGAATCGGGCTGGGATGTGAAGAAACTCATAAAACTAATGGTAATGTCTGCCTCTTATCAACAAGATTCAAAAACTACTGATGCCTTGAGAGAATATGACCCTGAGAATAAACTTTTAGCAAGAGGACCATCTAGTCGTTTGTCAGCAGAGATGATTAGAGATAATGCATTGACAGCAAGTGGTTTACTTAATCCTTCCATTGGTGGTAAAAGTATTAAACCTTATCAACCTGAAGGTCTTTGGGAAATTAATAATACCTCTTACAAACCAGATTCTTCAAAAGACGTGTATAAACGAAGCCTATATATTATTACAAAAAGAACAGTTCCAAATCCAACTTTGAGTACTTTTGATGCTACTTCTAGAAGCTATTGTGTGGTAAGAAGACAAACTACCAATACTCCATTACAAGCTTTGGTTACATTGAATGACCCAACATTCATAGAAACTGCTAAAGTTATAGGAGAAACAATGGCCGCAGAACCAAACATTAAAGAAGCTATTTCAAAAGCATTTAGAAAACTTACCGGGACAAATGCTTCGGAGCAAGAATTAATTATTTTACTAGAATTGCATAAGGCAGAATATGATAGATTTAATAAATTTCCTCATAAAGCAAAAGGCTGGTTAAATTCAGGTTTATATAAAATAAGATCTGAAAATAACTTAATGCTTATTGCCGCAAATGCTGTTGTTGCAAATGCAATTATGAATACTGATGCTTCTTTGTCAAAAAGATAATTATATGTCTAATCTAAATGAATATTTTTTGCAAACTCCTGAATTTTCAGAGTTAAATAAGAAACTAGACCGAAGAAATTTTCTTTCCAAAACTGCTGGGGGCTTAGGGGCACTGGCTTTATGTGACTTATTAAGTAATTCTGTTGACGCTAAATCCACAGAGCAATTAATTATGAATGCTTTGCCTAAAATTGCACCAAAAGCAAAGCGCGTAGTTTATTTATTTATGGCTGGTGGGCCTTCTCAGTTTGAAACATTTGATTATAAACCCAAATTACTAAATATGTTTGGAAAAGAGTTGCCAGATTCTGTAAGAAAAGGGCAACGATTAACAGGTATGAGTGCTAACCAAGCAGTATTACCAATTGTGCCAACGGCTTTTAATTTTAAAGAATATGGAAAAAATAAAACTTGGGTTAGCGAATTGTTGCCCTATACTGCTCAAATAATTGATGAAATTTGCGTCGTTAAATCTATGTTTACCGAACAAATAAACCATGACCCAGCAATTACTTTCTTTCAAACTGGTCACCAATTACCTGGGAGACCATCAATAGGCTCTTGGGTAAGCTATGGCCTAGGTTCGGAAAATAAAAATTTACCTTCTTTTATAGTTTTAGTTTCCAAAAATGCTGCAAAAGATCAACCTCTTTATGCGAGACTTTGGGGAAATGGATTTTTGCCGTCCGAGCATCAAGGAGTTCAGTTTAGGTCTGGAAAAGATCCAGTACTTTTTTTAAACAATCCTGAAGGTTACGATGGAGCAGATAGACAACAAATGTTGGGCTATCTTTCTAAACTTAATAAGGTACAAAATGAAGTTTGGGGAGACCCAGAGGTAGATGCAAGAATGGCACAATATGAATTGGCTTTTAGAATGCAAACATCTGTACCAGATGTAATGGACACTTCTCAAGAACCCGAAGAAGTTTTTAATCTATACGGGAAGGACAGCAGAAATAAAGGAACATTTGCTGCTAATTGCTTATTAGCTAGGAAACTATTAGAAAAAGACGTTCGATTCGTTCAATTGTATCACCAAGGATGGGACCATCATGGTGGTTTACCCAAAAACATTAAAACTCAGTGTAGTCAAACTGACCAGGCTTCGGCGGCATTAGTAGTAGATTTAAAGCGAAGAGGTTTATTAGAAGATACACTAGTAATTTGGGGAGGGGAATTTGGCAGAACAGTATACTCTCAAGGCAAGTTGAGCAAGGATGATTACGGCAGAGACCATCATCCAAGATGCTTTTCAATGTGGATGACTGGTGCTGGTTTAAAGAAAGGATTTTCTTATGGAGAAACGGATGATTTTAGTTATAATATTATAAAAAATCCAGTTCATGTTCACGATTTTCAAGCCACTCTTTTACATCTTTTAGGTATTGATCATGAACAACTTACATTTAAATTTCAGGGAAGAAGATTCAGATTAACAGATGTACATGGACAAGTTGTTAAAGATATTTTAGCATAAATTTCATTTGATTTTTTTTATGGATTGAATCCAATATGAAAACTGTATTTTTCAAATCGGCTTTTTTCAGAATAGAAATTAGAGAAATAATTAAAGAAAACCACCTATTTTATTTTTAATTATCCATAAATCTTTAAAAAGAATAATCATTTCTGTCAGATTTACAAGGGCTAGAATTATGATTGGAATATATATGAAATATTTTAGGTTTTTACTTTCTAAATATTTAAAACCTTTAATCATTAAAGCTATATAAGCAATATAACCTGGAAAAATATATATTGATTTCATGCTAGAATAATCTCTAATTATGTAGGCATAGTACACGCTTGAAGCTAAAAATGCGGTAGTGATTATCAAGAAAAACATATCTTTACTTAGGAAGAAATCTAATTTCCAGCTTTTAATTGCTTTCAAAAGTTGAAGTATTATAGTGAATAGACCAAAAATAAAACATAACAAATAGATAATTCCAGTGAACATAGCAATTCTACCTAATTCAGGCAAATAATCTCCTGTTGAAATCCATGGGGGAGGCCATTGACTAAAATGACCAAATGCTGTTCTGCCATATAATTGAGACCAAAGCGAAGTGCGATGAATTTGAATTTTTTCTTCATCAGACGAAATAAACGGATCTTGTATTAAGTCTACCCATCTAAAAGTAAAATACCCAGTAGCAATATTTTGAATACCAGGTCTATTCATTGTGCCTTTAGTGTCTGGATGGAAATTTTTAAAAAAATAAATTGGTGAACTTTTAGTATTCCAAGAGGATATAAATGAAGTTCTTGATTTAAAATTTGACATATAACCACCAAGAAATGGAACTAAAGCAATAAAGAAAACTATTGTAAAAACTAGTGATCGAACATGAAGCTTTTTATTAATATGCTTATTTAAAAAATAGTGAATTAGCCAAAATAGAACAACCGCATATAAAAGAACAAAGCCCCCACCTTTTGAAATACAAGTCAATGTCACAAAAACTCCTATCAATATTGCATTTTTTAATTTATAATTACGTATCCATAGATCAACAAAGTAACAAGTTGCAACTCCCATCAAAATAGTTAGAGAGTCATTTGAACCCATAATATTTATTGAAAGTAATCCCGCATTTAAGGCTAATCCACCAAAAAAAATCAATTTTGTGGTTTTGGTAATATCTTGCTTATTAATAAACAACCAGAAAAATGCTAAAGTAATTATCCCAAAAATAGAATTTACGAGTTGTGAAAGTATTATTCTGCTTTCGTAATTAGTAATATTGAATAACTTAATGAAAGCTCCACATATCAAATAGTATAATTTTGGCTGATAGCAAATAGGGCAATCGGCTCTTTCTGGAATAATATTTTTATCAACTAATATTTTTATAACAGTATAGTGGTCATCATTTGAATATCCATTTACAAATGACAAAGCAAATCGAATGCAGCTTGCAATTAAGAAAATTGATAAAAGAATAGAATTTTTTTTACAAAAATTAATAAAATTGGACCAATAATAATTCATTTGAAATGTTTTTGTGACACAAATTCGATTCAAAATTAGTTTTAATAAATTTATAAAAAAACTAATCTAATGGAATTGAAGAGAAAATAATAGTTTAAATTTAGCTTAAATTCTTTTTTTAGAACAAAAAAGCAAAGCATATAAAATATCAATAAATAAAATTTTTCGATTCAATTTTTTTTTAATAATTTTTTTGTTCAAATTTCAAGAGTAAATCTTAAAGATTTTATTTCATTTCTTTGCTTTCAATTGAGTTTAAAGCCTTTTTTATTAGTCTTTTAACACCAAATACTAGATTTTCAAACCGAGCGTCTTGAGTCAATCCTTTTTTATATCGGCTATAAATCTGTTGTATAACAACAGCGTTTTTAAAAAGTCCAAATACATAAAAATATAGTATTTCATAAAGATCTATTGGATTAGTATTTTGGTATAATTGAACAAACTCATTTCTGCTTAAATTTCCAGGAAGCCAAGTAAGATTGAAAGTCTTCTCAAATTCTCCATCATTTGCTTCACTCCAATACGATAAACTAGTACCAATGTCCATACGAGGATCCCCAATTGTTGACATTTCCCAATCTAGGATAGCAATTATTTCATTAGTTTGAAAGTTAATTACCACATTATCGTATTTAAAGTCATTATGAATTAATGATGGTTTTATTTCCTCGGGCATATTTGTAATTAGCCAATTGAAAATTACTTCAAATTCAAGGATATTATCGGTTTTTGCTTTATTGTATCTATCATACCAGCCGTTCACTTGTCTTTTAATGTATCCTTCTGGCTTTCCCAAATTTAATAATCCACTTTTTTCAAGGTCAATTTTATGAAGTTGAGCCAATGATTCGCACAAATTTGAAGAAAGCAATTTCATTTTTTCAGGATTCAATTCTTTTTTTTGGGTTTTAAAATTTGCAGAACGTAGTATTACGCCTTCCATTTTTTTCATCAAATAAAACTCTGATCCGATTATAGTATGGTCTTCTGAAAATAGAATTGGTTTAGGTATTTTTTTAAAGCTTGCATTATGCAAACTTTTGAGAATATTATATTCCCTTTGCATATTATGGCCTCCTTTAATGTTTTCTGCCCCTTTTGGTGGCTTTCTTAAAACATAGTTTTGGTTTGCAGTATTAATCTGATAAGTAAGGTTAGAATAGCCTCCAGGAAACTGTAAAATATTTGTTATTTGTCCAAAATTATCAATATTTGATTCTAAAAAATCTTGTAAATTTTTAGAATCTAGCTCTTCTCCTGTTCTTATTTCTGTGGCTCTATCTTCTTGCATTTATGATTTAGAAACAAAGTTTTTTAATAAATTTTTAGCTAAAGCAGATTTATGCACTTCATCAGCCCCATCATATATTCTTGACGCCCGTTCATGAGCATACCAATATGAAAGCAATACATCACTAGTCATACCTAATCCGCCGTGAACTTGAATAGCTCTGTCTACCACTCGAAGCATCATATTAGCGGTTAAGAACTTTATTGCTGATATTTCATCTCTACATGCGGCAGCACCAAAGTCATCGATATTTTTTGCTGTATTTAATACTAAAAGACGTGTAGCATCAATTTCTGCTTTGCTTTCTGCAATAAATCCATGGATAAACTGCATATCGCTTAAATATTTTTCTTCCGTAAGTTTTCTTGAAAGTGCGTATTTGCACATTAAATCAAAACTTCGTTGAGCAATTCCAATAAATCGCATACAATGGTGAATTCTACCAGGCCCTAGCCGCTCTTGAGCCAATTTAAATCCTGAGCCTTCAATGCCCACCAGATTTGAGATTGGAACTCTAACGTTATGATATTTAACCTCCGCATGACTAGCCCAACCATCACCTGTATGCCCCATTATGGGAATGTTTCTAATAAATTCAAATCCTTCAGTTTCAAGTGGAACAATTATTTGACTAGCTCTATTATGAGGTGCGGCATCTGGGTTGGTTACTGCCATTACAACGGCAAAGGCTGCCCCATCAGCTGAGGAAGTGAACCATTTGTGTCCATTTATTACGTATTCATCTCCATCTTTTATTGCTGTTGTTCCCATTAGAACAGGATTGGAGCCAGGAAAAGATGGTTCCGTCATACTGAAACAACTCCTTATTTTTCCTTCTTGAAGAGGCTTTAAGTATTTATCCTGTAATACTTTAGAAGCATATTTGTGTAACAGTTCAGTGTTTCCAATGTCAGGTGCTTGGGTATTAAAAACATAATGCCCAAATGGAGAGTAGGCTAATATTTCTGAAATTTGCCCAAATTCACATAAATTTAATCCTAATCCCCCATCTCTTTCTGAAAGATGCAAACCGAAAAGACCCTCCTTTTTTACTAATTCTCTTTTTTCTAATAAAATAGGTTCTATGGCTGTAAATTTTCCATTTAAATTTTCAAAAGTCTCTAATGGATATAAATGGGTCTTAACAAATGCTTTAATCTTGGGAAGAATAGTTTTAATTATTTCAGTTTCAAAAATGTTATTCATTATTTGTTTTTATTTTGATAAGTAAAATTAGGTAATTAAATAAAGCCCAATACAGCATTTGGGAAAAAAAATCTCTCAAATTCTCTTTTTTCGTTTAATTATAATAAGCATTAAATACAAATCATTTTTTCGATCTAATTTAATATTTAACTTACTTTTATAGTTTCAAATATGTTTTAAAAGTTGAATATATTATTTTCAACTAAGGATCTGTTAAGAAATAAGGTTTACAGAATTGACGAATTTATTTTGTTATTTTTCAAGGCAAAAAATCTTTAAATAGTATAGCTATTCAATGATTTTTTAACGAAGAAAAAAGACAAAAGAAAGATA
>JANOMP010000262.1:0-34424 GCA_031420365.1 Cytophagaceae bacterium | reverse complement strand
AGGTTCTGTTCGTCCTCCAAAAGAAGGAGAAAAATATTTTGCTTTATTGAAAGTTGATTACATTAATGGTAAAAAACCAGATGAAGTAAGAGACCGTGTTCCTTTTGATTATTTAACACCATTATTCCCTTTTGAAAAATTAAATTTATTTACTACTGCAAATAATTACAGTACAAGAATTATGGATTTATTTACGCCTATAGGTAAAGGCCAAAGGGGTTTAATTGTTGCTCAACCAAAAGTGGGTAAAACTATGTTGTTGAAAGAAGTTGCAAATGCCATTGCAGCAAACCATCCTGAATGTTATTTAATGGTTGTGTTGATTGATGAAAGACCAGAGGAAGTTACTGACATGCAGAGAAGCGTAAGAGCGGAAGTGATTTCTTCAACATTTGATGAAACAGCGGAAAAACATGTTAAAGTTTCAAACTTAGTTTTAGAAAAAGCAAAAAGATTAGTAGAATCTGGGCACGACGTTGTAATATTACTTGATTCAATAACCAGACTTGCCAGAGCATATAATACCGTTATGCCTTCATCAGGGAAAATTCTATCAGGTGGAGTTGATGCGAATGCATTACACAAACCTAAAAGATTCTTTGGTGCAGCTAGGAAGATAGAAAATGGTGGATCTCTTACAATAGTTGCTACAGCTTTAATTGATACTGGATCAAAAATGGATGAGGTAATATTTGAAGAATTTAAAGGTACTGGAAACATGGAACTTCAGTTAGATAGGAGATTAGCTAACAAACGTGTTTTTCCATCTATTGATATTTTGGCATCAGGCACGAGAAGAGAAGATTTATTAATGGATAAAGACGAATTGCAAAGAGTTTGGCTTTTAAGAAAGTTTATGGCGGATATGAATCCTATGGAAACTATGGAGTTTTTATTAGGAAAAATGAAAGGGACTAAAACTAATCAAGAATTTTTGATGACAATGAATAGATAAAAGCAAGTGAAAAAATCCCTGGGTGAAAAGATAAATTTTTAAATTTATCTTTTTTTATGCATAAATCATTACTTTTTATTAGTTTTTGGTCTAATTTAGAAAATTTATGATTATTTTTTTTATTTTAACCCTAAGTTGTATCATTTTTCATTTAAACCTTAATTAAATCATGAAAAAAATCTTCTTTCCTCTACTGATTTTGTTGGGATCTTTACTTTACAGTTGGTTTTGGAATTGTATCAGAAAACCATTTTGTTTCGTTCCAAAAGCATTAGTAGTGGAACAAATTATTCCCCCTCCTATAACTAAAGACACCACAAAGAATACACAATCTGCAGAAGAGTTACTCCTATATAAACCACTTGACGTTTATTTTGAAAGGGGGCAATCCTTTATCAATAAATCTGAGGAAATAGATATTTGGTTATCAACTGCCAAGGTATATTTAGAAAAAAATCCAAATGAAAAACTAATTATTACGGGGTATTCTGACAGCGATGGTCCAGATGTATTAAACTTGGAGCTTTCAATAAAAAGGGCAGAAATTGTCAAAAACATACTCTTAAAGGAAGGTTTTTCTACAGCAAAACTTGAAATTACGGGAAAAGGAGAGGCTGACCCATTGGTTGAAAATGATACTCCAGAAAATAAGGCAAAAAATAGAAGAGTATCAATAAGGCTGTTTAAATAATTTTTAATAAATAAATCTGAATAATAGAATGGAAAATCTTAAATGTTTATTCACAAATTTCCCCTTGGATATATTTTTGTTTTGGCTATTGCCTTTACTTTTGTTATGGTGGTTGTTAAATAGATTACTAAATCGCCATAATACTCATGCTTCTGAGCTTCGAGATAGAATTGAATTTTTGGAGAATGAATTAGAAGCTTGTAGAAAAACTAAAATTTCAACCCGTAAAGATATTGAAACTTCAATTGTTACTACAGGCCCAGTTGCTGTCTTTGCTGATTCAAAGCCGGCTAAAAAAGATGATTTAAAAATTGTAGAAGGTATTGGTCCAAAAATTGAAGAGCTATGCCATTCGGCTGGTATTTTTACTTTTGCTGAATTAGCTTTGACAGATTCTTTAAAAATTAAAACTATTTTAGAATCAGCAGGTTCAAGATTCCAAATGCACGACCCCACTACATGGCCTAAACAAGCCGCTTTAGCTCGGGACGGTAAATGGGATGAATTAAAAAAATGGCAAGATGAATTAAGTAAAGGGAGGGCCTAATATTTAATTTATTAATTTCTTTACTAAAAGCGATTGGGATAACCTCGTTTTTTTGTTATAATTGTTAAAATATTAAAGGAATCAAAGAATGGACATTAGACTTAAAAGTAAATTGCTTAAAATAACCACTTTTATTTTTGATGTAGACGGAGTATTTACAGATGCAACTTTACTAGTGGGAGAGACCGATGTTCAAAGGGTATTTAATGTTAGAGATGGCTATGCTATTCAAATGGCAATTAAGCAAGGATATAAAATTGCTGTAATTTCAGGTGGGAAACAAAAGAGCATAGGAACAAGGTTAAGTAGCCTTGGAGTAAAAGATATATTTCTGAACATTGGTACTGATCAAAAATTAGAAACTTTTGATTTTTATTTGAGTAAAAATAATTTAGACCCCACAGAAACTTTATTTGTAGGCGATGACATTCCAGATTATTTAGTAATGAAAAATAGAGATACTTTTTCATGCTGTCCAAAAGATGCAGCAAAAGAGGTTATTGAAATTTGTGATTTTGTTTCAACAGTAGATGGCGGAAGGGGAGTAGTTAGAGATATTATTGAATTAGTAATGAAAACTCAAAACACATGGATGAAAGTTTTTTAATCAAATAAGATATTCAAAAAAATACAGAAAAGAGTCTCCATGTTTGAAGAAAGATTTAATTTCACAATTTTTCTAATATTTTCTTATATCTGCTTGGAATACTTACTAGTTCATTTACTCTTGCGATAGCAATTGCATATCCTCTGGCATTTCCAGTGATTTTTTGAATAGCATTAACATTTAAGATTATGTCGTCATGGAAAGCCTTAAACTGAGGATGATTTTTTAATTCTTCTCTAACTTTATTTTCTTCGATATAAATCATTTTTTTATCTAATCCAAATGGGTTTTGAAAATAAAACTCTGATTCATTTTTATTAATTTTTGTATAAATTAATTGATTTGGAATTAAACTAAGCTTTTCATTTTGACCTTTAAAATTTAAGATTTTTAGTGGGTTTTTAGCCTGCAACACTACTTTGTTATTCATGCCACTATTCATTTCATTTGCTTTCTTTTTAAATTTATTGTCGTGTATTAATTCTTGAATAACTACAAAAATAAAAAGAGGAATTAAACTTAATACAACTAATTTTAATGCATCAATTGGGAATTCTACATTGATTAATGCTTTATTACTTAGAAAATATACTAATCCAAAAGTAATTATTAAAACCATTAAGAAAGATTGGAAAAGTTGACTTCCAAGCGTCCATTTTGCTTCATCATAAAATGATTTAAAAGCAAAAGGTAACAAAAACTGGCAAATAAGCATCCCAATAAGAGATATACCTGCTATAAAAGAGAATAGTATATTTATTTCCTGAATTGGTAAATCTTGAATAGAAAATGGTTGAATTAATAAGAATCCAACAGTTATTAAAACTGAAATAGCTATGGAGTGAGTGAAACCTCTCCATCTTAATGTAGAAGAATGATACGGGTTTTTTAACTTTCTAAAAAATGCAAGCACTAAACTTTTTATTCCATTAATTATATATTTTATTAATTTAATTGTTCCGTTAACCACTAGTTTTACTAAATTTTTTATTCCATTGAAAATTGAAACAATAATTTTAATCGTCCCGGATACAAGAAATTTTATTAAACTCTTAACTAGATTGAAAATTTTAAGGGCTAATTTAACAAAACCAGTAAAAATGGCTTGTAATAATTTTTTAATTCCATTGAACACCAATAATGGATATTTTAAAATTGACTTCATTAGGGAAACTATTTTTGTTAATAAACTGATGTTTCAAAAACTATACCACAATAATATAGTTAAAAAATTTGTTAATGATATTGTTAAAAATGTTAAATTTATTACGTTTTTTTGTCTTTTTATCGTAATTGTAAATAAAATTGTAAATTTTTAAATAAAAGTATGAAATTATCCTCTAAAATTGGTGTTGCTTTTGGTGTTTTAATAGTAATCGCCAACACTTTATCTATGGCACAAGTTAAACCCAAAGTAACAGCTCCAAGTAAACCAAAGGTAGTTACTTCGGCTAATTCTAAAGTTGCTATACCATCAGCTTCTAAACCTATTACAGATAAAATGTCCGCAGAAATGGGACTAAAGAATTCAATTGACAGCCTCAGTTATGCAATTGGAGTTAATGTAGGAGAGAATCTCAAAAATCAAAAAGTAAATGTTAATCCAGAACTTGTTTCCAAAGCACTTAGTGATGTTTTAAATGGTGGGAAAACAATGTTAAGTTCAGAGCAATGTGGAATGTTTATACAATCGTATTTTCAAAAGCAAGCTTCAAAAGCTGGCGACGAAAATAGAAAGAAAAGTGAATTATTTCTAGCAGCTAATAAATCTAAACCGGGTGTAGTAATTTTACCAAGTGGACTTCAGTATAAGGTTTTAAATCAAGGGACTGGTTCCAAGCCTTTAGAAACAGAGCAAGTAAAAGTTCATTATCATGGAACGTTAATAGACGGTACAGTTTTTGATAGTTCTGTGAGTAGGGGTGAACCAGCCACTTTTGGAGTTACTCAAGTAATCAAAGGTTGGGTAGAGGCGTTACAGTTAATGAATACAGGTTCGAAATGGACTTTGTTTATACCAGCAGATTTAGCTTATGGTGCCCAAGGCCCACCCAACATTGGTCCAAATCAAGCATTGATGTTTGATGTAGAATTGTTAGAAATAGTAAAATAATCAAATCTTGACAAGTCAACAGTGTGGCTTTAGGGGTTTAAAACTTATATTATATGAAAAAACGGTTTTTAGTTTTCTTATTTGCAGTAGGAGTTTTGACCGTACATGGGCAAACAGAAACTCCAAAGTATAGCTATGATGATCTTATACCTAATTCATCCCAAACAAAAATAGAAGCTTTTGTCACCCAGTTTTTGAATAATTATCATTATAAGAAATTCAATTTAGATGACTCCTTGTCTTTAAAGGTTTGGAAAAGCTATATAGAGAATATTGATGGTTCAAAAGCCTATTTTACTCAAAATGAAATCCAAAGTTTTGATAAATATCAATTTACTATTGATGAATCGCTCTTAACGGGTGATTTAACTGCGGCATTTATTGTTTTTAATGCTTACAGGAAAAAATATAGAGAAAGGCATCAATACATTAAAAAGTTTTTGGATAAGCCGTTTGATTTTACAACAAATGAAACATATGAAGTTAATAGGTCGAAATCGAAATGGCCTAATACTGATCAAGAACTCGACAAAGTATGGGACAAAATATTGATGAGTCAAGCTTTAGGTCTAAAATTGAGTGGAAGTAAAGACAGTGCAATTGTAGCTATTCTAAAAAAACGCTATGATATGTATGAGACAAGAGTGTTAAAATGGCGAGCAGAAGATGTGTTCCAAACATTTTTAAACTCTTTTACAGAAGTTATAGATCCACATACTTCCTACATGATTCCAAGTACTGCAGCTCAGTTTAATATTGAGATGAGTCAGTCCCTTGAGGGTATTGGTGCAACTTTAAGAAATGAAGGAGACTATGTTAGAATTGTAGATATTGTTCCAGGAGGTCCATTATTTAAAAGTGGTCAAGGAAATAAAGAAGACAATATATTGGCAGTGGCTCAAGGAGACGAAGGCGAATTTCAAGACATTATTGGTTGGCTTACTGATGATGCTGTGAAACTAATTCGAGGTAAAAAAGGCACTGTGGTGCGTTTAAAATTACTGTCTGCCGACGCCCCAGTGGGTTCGGAACCAAGAATATTGAGAATTGTAAGAGAAAAAATAAAGCTTGAAGAGGCTGTTGCACAAAGCAGTGTTATTGAAATAAAACATGATAAGAAAGATTATAAATTAGGAGTGATTGATATTCCAATGTTTTACAGGGATTTTGAAGACGCTAGAAAAGGAGGGGATTTTCAAAGTACGACTAAAGACGTAAAGAAGTTTTTACTGGAATTTGAAGAAAAAGGTGTGGATGGTGTTTTAATAGATCTTAGAAATAACGGAGGAGGTTCACTTACAGAAGCAATAAATCTATCTGGATTATTTATTACTGAAGGACCTGTAGTACAGCGTAGAACTGGACGTGGAAAAGTGGATGTTGAATATGATACAGATAAAGAGTTGGTATATAGCGGTCCTCTTATGATTCTTCAAAATAGATTTAGTGCCTCCGCTTCAGAAATATTCGCTGGTGCTATTCAAGATTATAAAAGAGGCTTAATAGTGGGAGAGACCTCCTACGGAAAAGGAACTGTGCAACAATTAGTAGATTTAGATCAGTTTCTTAATTCTCCAAGACAAGCTTCCCGTAGTGGTGTAGGAAATGGTGTAGGTTTTGAAGCCAAAGAACGTTTCGGTCAATTAAAATTAACTACTGAAAAGTTCTATAGGATTTCGGGAAATAGTACTCAATTAAAAGGAGTTGAGCCGGATATTCATATGCCTTCACCATTTAATTCAGACGAAATGGGAGAAAGCTCATTGCCAACGGCACTTCCTTATGATGAAGTGGAAAATGCAAATTTCTTAAAGCTAAATATAGTAAATGAAAAACTTGTAAATAAGCTAAATTCTAAATTTAACAATAGGTTAAAGACGGATGAAAATTTAATTGATTTAGTTGCCGATTTAGAAGATTATAAAGCTCAAAAAGACAAGAATGAATATTCATTGAATTACGAAATTCGCAAAAAGGAAAAAGATGAATCTGAAGCCAAAAGAAAATCTGTAAAGAAATTAAATAAATCGACTACAAAAGCAGGAAAGGAAGATGATGTTTATTTGACAGAATCTGAGAAAATCCTTTGTGATATGATTCAAGCTTTAAAGTAAGTTCTTTTATTTGAAAAATAGCATTCGTTTTAATCTAAAGAATCTATTCATAGGATTTATTAGGCTAAAATGAATGTTTTTTTATTACCTGCCTTCCAAAATTATTGTAAGAAATTTCTGCAAGGTTTGCAATTATTAATTTTGCTTACCCCAAACTTTCAAAGTTTTCAACAAAGATGGATAAAATCAAAGTGTTTTTCTAAAAATTATGGCAGAATCCCCTCTTACAATATCTAAAGTGCCTGTTTTATGCGCAATAGAAATATTCTTTGGTAACTTTAGAGAAATGGTTAATTTGTCTTCACAAAGAAGTAGAATATCTAATGCCTTACTTCCATTCTTTTTATTTAGAATCTGATGCACTAAAACTTAATTTGAACCTGAGTGGTGAATTTTGGATAATTTCCTTTTTCAATATATTTAATCCATTTCAGGATAAACACAACCTCATGATTTTTACTCTAATAATTACATAAATAACTATGATAACTATTCTTCTTATAAGCTAAATTTAAATTACAATTTACTTTTAGAATTAGATTCAAAAAATCGAAGTTAGGGTGTAATAAATATTTCAAAAGGCAATAAATTTAACATAAGGAGAATATTTTTATCGATTTAATAAAAACATATTCATTTTTTTGCTTCCTTGCTCAAAATTTCAAAAATTATTCTTTGGATATAAAAACAATTTAAGATTATGGCAAAGGGAATGAACACAAAGAAAACGGAGAAGAAAGAAGCGGTTAAAACTCCAAAAGAAAAAAAAGAAGAAAAAAGAGAAAAGAAAAGTAAAGCAAACTATCAATAAAAATTTTCTTTTTGGCTGGTAAATTTAAGTCGGACAAAGCTTTGAGATTTGAAGTTATGTTCGACTTTTATGTTTAACAATTCCTAGTTTTTAATTGTTTAACTCAGCATTACTTTTTTCCATGCTATATTTTTTTTGAATTTTAGATTGAAAATTACTGGCATCCGACTAAATTTAAAGTTGATTAAAAATCCTAATGAAATTACTATTCAATCGGGTCGCCGAATCGGGACCATTTTTTTGGTTTTTAAAATAGACCCCCTCAGTTTTATTCTTTGTGTGTCCTCCGGACGGCCTTACTTTTTTTTGAAAAAAAAGAATCGGAGTGGCGTCCTACCAAAAAAACATTCACAAATCGGTACGCAAATCGAATAAACCTAAAGGGCATTCCCCTTTAAAATTTGATTATTAGCTATTTAAGATTTGATATTAATTCTCCAATCAAATTTTCAAAATGGTTTCGGGCGTCCCGATTTTGTGATTAAAGGAATTCATTTTGTTTTTATTTTTTCTCGGATGCCAGTAATTGAAAATTCACTCAATATTTTTTGAATTAGTGAAAATTTAAAATGTTCTGAATTTTGGCAAAAGGAAAAACAATATTATTTGTTAAATTAGTGCAATAATTCAAATTAATGAAAATATCAAGAAAGAACTTTATTCAAAAAAGTTCATTAGGCATTTTTTCTTCTTTATTATCATCTGAATTTTTAACCGATCAAAATTCTCTGAATAAAAGATTTACAATTGGGGCGTGTGATTGGTCAATAGGCAATCAATCTAATTTAGGTGCAATGGAAATGGCGCAACAAATTGGTTTAGATGGTGCTCAACTTAGTTTAGGATTAAAAACTAATAACATGCACCTACGAAGAAAAGATGTTCAAGAAGCGTATTTTTCCTTATCCAAAATTTTCAAAGTTAAGTTTACTGGTTTAGGTATTGGGGAACTCAATAATTTTCCTTATAAGTCTGATAGTCAAACAGATATATGGGTTTCGGATAGTATTGATGTGGCTAAGGCATTGGATGTTAAAGTGGTACTAATAGCATTTTTTGGTAAAGGAGATATAAAAAATGATACTATTGGTCAAGATGCCGTGATTCAAAAATTCAAGGATGTTATTCCTAAAGCGGAAAAATTGGGAATTACTTTGGGGATAGAGTCTTGGCTAAGTGCAGAAGAGCATATGCGTATTATTGATGCTGTGGCTTCTCCCAATCTGAAAGTTTATTATGATGTAGCAAATTCAGAAAAAATGGGTTATGATATCTATGAGGAGATACGATGGCTAGGAAAGAAAAAACAAATTTGTGAGTTTCATTTTAAAGAAAATGATTTTCTTTTAGGACAAGGAAAAATAGATTTTTTAAAAGTGAAACAATGCTTAGAAGAAATTTCATACCAAGGGGCAATTCAGATTGAAGGAGCAGTCCCACCAAATGCAAGTATGTATGAAAGTTATGTAAAAAACAATCAATTTGTAAGAAAACTCTTGTTTTAATACTTTTTTATATGAAAATATTACTTTACTCTACTTTAATTTTGAGTTCATTTTCTTTGCAAGAAGACCCAAGTCGAATGTTTGTTGCTGAAGACTTTGAAGTGAGTTTATGGGCTGAAACACCTATGTTTTATAATCCTACAAATATGGATGTCGATGCTAAAGGGAGAATTTGGATAACTGAGGCCGTAGAATATAGAGATTTTAATAATAAACCCGATGGTAGGTTTAATTTTAAAGATAAAGGCGACCGAGTAGTGATTTTAGAAGATACAAACCAAGATGGAAAAGCAGATAAGTCTACAGTTTTTGTGCAAGATATTGATTTAAAAGCTCCCTTAGGTATTGCTGTAATAGGAAATAAAGTAATTGTTAGTGCTGCTCCACATGTACTAATTTATACGGATGAAAATCAGGATGATAAACCTGACAAAAAAGAAATATTCTTAAAAGGCTTTGGGGGTTTTGATCACGATCATTCTTTGCATTCTTTTATTGCTACCCCATATGGAAAATATCTTTTTAATGTGGGTAATGCAGGCCCCCATACAGTAATAGATAAGTCTGGATGGACCTTAAGGTCTGGAAGTATGTATACCGGAGGCACACCTTATAACAAAGAAAATTCTGGCAATCGAAAAAGCGATGATGGCCGAGTATGGGTTGGCGGATTAGCTTTGGAGATTGGTTCTGATGCCACAGAATTAAAAGTTTTAGCTCATAATTTCAGGAATAGTTATGAAATAGCAATGGATTCTTTTGGTAATATGTGGCAAAATGATAATGACGACCAAGTAATTGCTTGCAGAAGTTCATGGTTAATGGAAGGGAGTGATGCTGGATATTTTTCAAAAGACGGTACGAGAAGTTGGCAGGGAGACAGAAGGCCTGGGCAAGATATTTTTTCAGCTCATTGGCATTCAGAGGACCCTGGTGTTTTGCAAGTTGGTGATAAAACAGGGGCGGGCTCTCCTACGGGAGTTATGGTGTATGAAGGCGATGCCTTTGGGCAAAAATACCAAGGGATGTTTTTAAGTTGCGAAGCAGGTAGAAATGTGGTTTTTGGGTATCTTAATAAACCAAAAGCTGCAGGTTTTGAAATGAAAAGATTTGATTTATTGAGCTCTTTACAATCTTCAGAAGAGCATTATATATGGAATGAAAACGTAGAAAATAATAAGAGTAAATGGTTTAGGCCAAGTGATGCTGCGACTGGAACTGACGGATCCATCTTTGTAGCAGATTGGTACGATCCTGTGGTAGGTGGTCATGCCATGAAAGATAAAGAAGGATATGGAAGAATTTATAGAATCACGCCAAAGTCTAAAAAATTAAAAACACCATCGTATGATTTTAACACAGTAGGTGGGCTTTTAGAAGTTTTAAAATCTCCAGCTATTAATGTTAGAAATGTTGGTTTTGAGAAATTAAAAACTAAGGGTCCTTCGGTTATTCCTAAAGTTTTAACTTTAATGGAAGATACTAATCCTTATATAAAAGCTAGAGCAGTTTGGCTTTTGGCATCTTTGGGTAAGGAGGGTAAAGCAGCAGTAGAAAAAATATTATATTTTTCTGATGGAGAATTACAAATTGCAGCTTTTAGAGCTTTAAAAAAACTAGGCGAACCCATGGAGGAATATAGTGTGAAACTTTTAAAAACTGTTTCAGCAGGTCTAATAAGAGAGATTGCCATAAGTATGAGAGATGTTCAATATGAAAAATGTAAAAATATTTTACTTTCTTTATCTAAGGAATTTAAAAAAGAAGATACCTATTTATTAACTGCTCTAGGAATAGGGATAGATAGGAAAAAAGACTTATTTTATGTGGACTTCAAGAAAACATTGCCTGAAAATCCTTTGTTTTACTCTGAAAGCCAAAGTGCTATTTTGTGGGAAATTCATCCTCAACAAGCGATAAATAACTTGGTATTACGAGCGAATTCTGTTCGCCTAACCGCAACTCAAAGAAAAGAAGCAATTACCTCTATAGCGTTTATAAATAGTAGATTAGCAGTAAATTCGATGATAAACTTAACAAAATCTAGTCTTAATGATGTTTCAAGTCAAGCACAATATTGGGTGAATTTTAGAAAATCTAACGATTGGCAGAATTTGATTGATTGGAAAATAATGGAAAAGCAGACATTAACTGTTTCTCAAAAAAATATGATAAAGTATAAAAATGAAATACTTCTTGATAAAACTTCTAAAAATAAGAAAGCTCTTTTAATTGAAAAATTGGCTCTTGATGGCTATGGAGGGAGGTTATTGTTAGTAGAAGCGGTTAACGGTAAATTGCCTAATTCAGTAAAAGAAATGGTTAATTTACACATTTTTAATAATAAAGATTTATCTATTAGGAGTATGGCTTCTGATTATTTTAAAAGACCTGGGGGGCGTTCTTTATCATTAGATTTGGCTCTAAATATGCCTTCTGATAAAGTTAAAGGGAAGGAAGTTTTTGTTACAAACTGTCAAAATTGCCACAAGATTGGAACCGAAGGAGCTGATATTGGTCCAGATTTGACTTTGATAAAAAATAAATATGATAAAAATGCCTTACTAGATGCTATAATAAATCCATCTGCAAATTTGGCTTTTGGATATGAGCCTTGGCTTTTTACAACCTCACAGGATAGCTATTTTGGATTTTTAATAGCTGATGGACAAAATATAGTAATTAAGGACCTTCTTGGAAAATTAACCACTTTAAAAGCAAAGGATGTGAAATCGAGAACCCAACAAAAAAATAGTTTAATGCCTGATCCAAGTACTTTACAAATTAAAGAGAAAGATCTGTCAGATTTGGCTGGCTTTTTACTAAGTTTATAATTAAATCAATAGAATTCTCATTTATTTTTTTATTCTCTACATGTTTGAGGAAGTAAAATATCTTCGAATATTAAATTTTAAAACAGAAAAGTATTAAACCCTAAAATATTAATATGGAATTTTCAACTAAAACTTTGATTGACAATCGTCCGCTTTCTAATCTCCAATTTACAACAGTTTTTGTTTGCTTTTTAATGAATATGCTTGATGGAATGGATGTTTTAGTTATTTCTTATACCGCCCCTGCTATTGCTAAAGCTTGGAATATTGGTCCAGATGTACTTGGAACTATTTTTAGTGCTGGATTAATAGGTATGACTATTGGTACTTTAATTTTGGCACCCTACGCAGATAAAATTGGGAGAAAAAACTTAATATTAATTAGTGCCTTATTGATGGGAACCTGTATATATTTAACTTCTTATGCAACTTCTGTAAATATTCTTTTAGTATGTAGATTTTTCAGTGGTTTAGGAATTGGCTGTATGCTTGCCAGTACGGCTGCTCTTACAGCAGAATATACTCCAAATAAAACAAGAGATTTTTGGGTAAGTTTTGTAATCTCTGGTTACCCAGTAGGGGCTGTTGTTTCTGGCTTAGTAGCTGCAAAAGTTATACCTGCAGATGGATGGGAGCAAATGTTTAAGTATGCTGGAATTGCCTCACTTTTAGCCATACCTTTAATACTAATTTTTTTATCCGAGTCCATAGATTTCTATTTAAAAGCTCAACCAAAAAATGCCTTATTAAAAATAAACGTTATACTTAAAAAAATGGGTTTTCAGTCTTTAACTATTTTACCTGAAAAAGCCCAAAGCCAATCTGATATTCCTGTTGGGAAATTATTGGAAGGAAGTTATAAGAAACCAACTATAGAGCTTTGGATAGCATTATTTATGGCATTTGCAGCCTTGTTTTTTATGACCAGCTGGATTCCAAAATTAGCCACCGATGCTGGGCTTTCTTTGAGTCTGGCTATCTATGCAGGAACGGTTTTCAATATTGGTGCATTTTTTGGAATTGTGACACAGGGGTATTTTTCAAGTAAGTTTGGTCTTAAGAAAACAATTGGAATAATTTTAATTTTGACCGCGCTTTTGATGGCTTGCTTTGGTTTATTTTTAGGCTCTGATTTGCTATTATTAGTTTTTGCGTTTTTGGGATTTGGAATTCAAGGTGGTTTTGTTGGGCTTTATGCATTTGCGGCTAGAATGTATCCTAGCGAGTTTAAAACAACAGGTATTGGTTGGGCAATGGGAGCTGGGAGAATAGGAGGTATAGTAGGGCCAAAATTAGGAGGCATTTTAATAGGTATGGGCTTGACTATAGGTACAAATTTTCTTGTCTTTGCTGTTCCAGCATTAATTGCTGGAATAATGACGTGGAAAAATAGCTCAAAGGACGTAAGTTAATTTTAAATTTAAAGCTCAAATATTTTTTTGTATTCGATTTTGTATCAGTTAAGAACCTTAGCATTATAATTTTAGATTAATAGCATCTAATGTTGTAAATTAGGCAATAAATCTCATAAAAAAGGAGACTTATTATTCTTTATAAGCCTCCTTTTAAATAAGAAAATTGTTTTTTCTTCAACTATTTTTGAAAAATTAAATTATTATTCAAAAAAAGGAACACCTGGAGTAGCGTATTTTCGCATTGCTTCTTGATTTATTTCAACACCAATTCCAGGTTTATTCGAGACTGTAATTTTACCGTCTTTTACCATTGAAACGTCAAAATTTACAATTTCTGAATACATTTTATCTTTGTGGAAATAGATTTGCCACTCTAAAATCATAAAATTTGGTACAGAAGCACACACATGAGCTGAAGCCATGGCTCCTAAATAGGAGGCTACCATGTGTGGAGCAAATGGTACATAATACAGATTAGCTAAATTAGCTATCCGTTGTCCTTCACCTAATCCGCCGGTCTTTTGAAGGTCAGGCATTATAATATCAACAGCTCCTTTTTCAAGCAATGGCCTAAAACCAAGGGCTAAATAATGGTTTTCCCCAGCACATATTGGAGTGGATGTTTGATCTGCAATTTTTTTATATGCATCAACATTTTCTGCAGGGATAGGCTCTTCAAGCCACATTAAATTGATAGGTTCTAAAATTTTAGCTACACGCTCCCCGGTTGGAGCATCATATCGGCCATGCATGTCCGCACAAATATCAATATTAGGGCCAACAGCTTCGCGTGCTGCGGACATTTGATCATACATTCTTTGTATTTCGGCTGTACTGGCTGTCCAATTATATTTGTCATATTTGTTTGGGTCATTGGCTTGGTCCAAATCGAATTTTACTGCATTAAATCCAAGTTTTACTGCTTCTTTAGCAGCTTCACCAAACTCTGAAGGATTTGGAAGGCTACTTTGATATAATGCAGTGTCCATATACAAGCGTACCTGATCTCTAAACTTACCACCTAAAAGTTGATATACTGGCACTCCCAATGCTTTGCCGGCAAGATCCCAAAGAGCAGTTTCTATTGCGCTTAAAACGGCAACAAACATACCCGATTGAGCACCTTCGAAAAAACCAGATCTTCTAATATCTTCAAAAAGGCGATGGACATTTAATGGGCTTTTGCCATTTAGACGCTGAGCAAACATTTTTACTAAATGATAGGTGCCAGGGGTGGCGTCTACTCCTTCGCCATGACCAACAATGTCTTGATTGGTATAAATCTTTACAAAAAGGCTATGCCCATTTCTTATAAAACCGCATTTAATATCAGTAATTTTTAAATCTGATGGGGCTGAACTTTTTGGAGCAAAATCTATTTTTTTTTGATATTCCCGACCAAAGGTTAGCAACGGGGAAACGGCAAAAGCAGAAGTTATTGCAGCTTTTGAGAGGAAATTTCTTCGCGAATTATTCATAATTTATTAATTTAATGCTTTTTTTAAACGATTGGTTGATTAAATCTAAAAATTCATAAGTTATTTTGAAACATTTCAAATCCATTAAAGAACGCCATTATTCTAAAAACGTATGAATTTTGAAATTTATTTAGCAAAATGAAGGTATACAAAGCTGTCAAAAAAAATAGCTGGAATTGGTGATTTGAGTGAATACTATAAACTCAAATTTACTTAGGATCTGTTAAGAAATAGGGTTTACAGAATTGACGAATTTATTTTGTTATTTTTCAAGGCAAAAAATCTTTAAATAGTATAGCTATTCAATGATTTTTTAACGAAGAAAAAGGGCAAAAGAAAGAGACAAAATGTAAAGGTTATTTTGTAGCAGATCCTTACCAAGTTCTTCCTTTCAACATCTCCTGAATTTGCTCCATCGGAACAGGAAGTCTTGCCTTATTATCATTAAGCCATTTTGAAAAATCTTTTTCTATATCTTCAGACCACCGAGAATCAATTTGGCCTGGAGTATATTTTTGCTCTCTTAACCGCATGTGTCCAAACATATCTCTAAGCCTTACTATTTCTGAGACTTTGACACATTCTTCTACCAAATGTGGAGGAATAAATAATACACCGCCATCGCGACCAAAAACAATATCACCGGGCATAACCGTGGTGGCCCCAATTCTCGTTGGTTGATTGATTCCCACTAAGGTTGTATTTAATGATTCAGTTGCATTATTTAGATGATGGGAGGGATGGTATGACCTAAAAAAAGAAGTGAATCCGCCAATTTCTTTTAAACCTTTTATATCACGAACAGCTCCATCATAGACAATACCATTTCCAGTTTTGGAAAAAATAGAATTTCCAAGATTATCACCTATCGTTGGACCGTCCGCATATGCTCCAAATTGATCTACTACATATACATCTCCTTTTACAAGTAAATCAATAGGCCATGAATTTTGAGATTTTATTCTTCCTTCTTGTTGATGACCTTTGTCATCAATGGCGGTTTGGATATCTGGTCTTCCAGGTGTAAAAATTGCGGTTACTGCTCTACCTACTAGAACAGAGTCAGGATTAATTAACTGCCAATTGCCTTCATATTGAAATTTATAATTTTTGTTTCTAAGTACCGCCCAAGCTTCTTCAAGCGTAGCTTTCTTTAGTCTCAGCAATAGTGCATCTGGTACTTTAGGTCGCCCATCTGCAAAACGGTCCCCTTTCCATTCTCGGGTTAGATGGAGGAGGTATTCTTTCGAAATTTGTTGACCATAGACTAACGAAAATCCTAAAATTAAAAAAAAAGAAAGGAATATTTTTATTTTCATTTTTCGAAATTTTAATTTATAAATTATTTTTTTTGTGGTTTGCTTCCCCAGTAATTTCCTAACATTGAGCCAGTTACATTCATAAATGGGCCAAAAATGGCAGCTGCCAAACCTACAGTGGCTATTTTGCCCATTTCATTGGCCAATGCTGAAGCTAATCCAGCATTTTGCATACCAACTTCGAGTGCAACTGCTCTGCAATCCGCCTCATTCATTTTTAAAGTTTTTGCAGAGAAATATCCTAAGAAATATCCAGCAATATTGTGAATTGCTACCGCTAATATTAAAAGTAAACCAACTGACTTTAAAGAAGCTTGGCCAGAGGCGGTAACTGTGAGTATGATATAAGCTATGCCCAACATGGAGACGTAAGGCAATATTGTTTTTATTCTTTGAACAAAGTCTTTGAATAATTTATTAATGACTAAACCAACAAAAATTGGAATTAAAACTAGTTGAGCCATATCCCAAAACATGTTCAAAAAATCGACTTCTACCAATCCTCCACCCAGTGTTTTCATCAGAAAGGGTGTCATTATGGGAGCTATTAGTGTAGCCATTGTTGTAATTGTGATTGATAGTGCAACATTGGCTTTTGCCATAAGACACATTACATTAGAGGCTAAACCGCTGGGACTTGCCCCAATTAGCACTATTCCTGCTGCAACTTCAGTTGGAAAATCAAAGGCTCGAGATAAGAAAAAACCAAGGCCAGGCATAATAGTAAATTGACATACTAATCCGATAATTACTTTTTTAGGGGCTTTGAAAATTTCAGTAAAATCTCCCATACTCATTGTTGCTCCCATACCAAACATAATTACTTGGAGCACAGGCTTGATGAAAGTATTTAGTTTAGTGCCATTAATAGTAAGAAAATGTTCGGAAAAATTATAACCGATTATTACAATACCTATGATTGTAAGTGTGTACCAATAATCTTTTAGTTTCATATTTATTGTAAAATAAAGCCTACGGAAATTACCGTAAGCCATTTTTTTTGTTATTTATTTTAGCTCCAAGTTCTATCGTGACTGTCTATTTTGTCCCATTCATTGGTTGGTGCAAAATAAAATTCGCCTGGTAAAAGATGTTCTTTCATTACTTTTTCGTTTAGCTCCACTCCCAGTCCAGGTGTATCTGGCACTTTTACAAATCCGTTTTCAAACAATGCTTTCCCATTTGAACCCGTGATAATGTCGTTCCACCATGGCACATCCAAACCGTGATGTTCCAACGCAATAAAGTTTTCTGTAGCTGCTGCACAATGGATATTAGCCATAAATGAAACTGGAGTACCTGCAAAGTGCATTGCCATAGCTATTCCATTTTCTTCGGCATAATCTCCAATTTTTTTGGTTTCTATTAAACCGCCCGAACTTGCCAAATCTGGATGGATCATATCTACCGCTCTCGCATCAATAAGTTTTATAAATTCCTCCTTTAGATATATGTCTTCTCCGGTTAATGTAGGGGTGTCAAGGGCATCTGAAATTTGCTTCCATTGGTCGGTATAAAACCAAGGAACCATATCTTCAAGCCAAGCTAGCTGGTATTTTTCCACTGCTTTGCCTAATCTAATAGCAGTATTTACACCAAAATGCCCATAATGATCAGAGGCTAAAGGAATATCATACCCTACAGCTTTTCTAACTTCATGCACATAATTTGCTATTATTTCTATGCCTTCATCGGTAATTTGGATTCCAGTAAAGGGGTGTTTGGTATTTGCATAAGATCTAGCATTTCCTTTGGTTACAGGAGGAGTTCCCCATTGTTTTGTATAATCAGTAAATGGGCCATTAATAACTGTTCCAGGATGTTTTGCTAATAAACCAACCCCAAAATCCATCTTTAAAAAAGTAAGACCTAAATCTTTTCGCTCTTTCATTTTTTTTGCGAATTCAATTGGATCTGGCACAGTAGGCGTATCACCATAAACTCTAATATGGTCGCGATATTTGCCTCCAAGAAGCTGATAAGCAGGTACACCATAGGCTTTTCCTGCCAAGTCCATAAGCGCCATTTCTACTCCACAAACACCACCAGCAGCTCTTCCATGATTTCCAAATTGCTTTATTTCTTTAAATAGCATTTCTGGTGTGCAAGGGTTTTTACCCAAAAGTCTACTTTTTAGCATTAAACCATATTTTGATGAGGCTCCATCTCGAATTTCTCCATATCCAGAAATTCCCTGATTTGTATCTATTCTAATAATTGGGCATGTCATCGGAGCTTTTGTAATTACAGCTATCCTTAAGTCAGTAATTTTTAAATCAGAAGGATTGGAAGATCTTTTTACTTTTTGAGAAAGATATTCAAATTCTTGCTCGGGTTTTCCGTCGAACATCATGCCTAAAGTAAGCCCACCTAAGGCTGATTTTCTCATAAAATCTCTTCTTGAATCACCTTCTTTTGGTGGTTCAGCTTGTGAATTAACACTAGGAAGTATTTTTCCAATTGGACCTTCAGGAATAGAACCATTGAATTTTAAACGGTCTAAAAGATTTTTGTTCATTTTAATAATTTTTTAAGGTTGAAATTTTTAATGTGTTTATCTTATTGGTTTTAAGTTTAAAAGGATTGTTATAAATAATAAAAATTGGCAATCAGTTATTCTAGAATAGCAACATTAGGCTATAAAGAGAAAGGCTGAGATTGGAATATTTTCAACTTACCAGGTTCTATCTTTTGTAAATTCATCAAATTCTATTTGAGTCATAGCTAATTTACCAGGTGTTTCTTTTACCCATTTTAAGAAATCTGATTTTATTTCATCGCTCCATTTCATATCTATTTGGCCAGGGGTATATTTTCCTTGTTTTAATCGCATGTGACCAAACTCATCTTTTAAAGCAATAAATTCTCCATTTTTAATTAAATCTTCTGCTAAATAAGCTGGGATAAAAACTACCCCTTCTTTTCTTCCTAATACCAGATCACCAGGCATTACTGTTGCTCTACCAATTCTAATTGGGCAATTAATACATAAGAGCATCATATCTTTTATAAATGAGGGATCCACTCCTTTTACGAAACCAGTAAAACCTTCTATAGCTTCTAAACCGTCTTGATCTCTAATGCTGCCTTCGAAAACTACTCCAGTTTTTGTTTTAGCATAAATTGCATTGCCTAGATTATCGCCTATTAATGTTCCATCAACTATTTTTCCAAAGCCATCTGCCACATATACATCTCCTTCTTTTAAAACATCAATTGGCCAAGAATTTGGAGATCCAGACCTAGATTCAGCTTTGCCTTTTTCTTTGATTCGAAGATCAATATCTGGCCTTGAGGGCATGTATTGTGCCGTCACTACTCTACCCACCAACGGTACATTCCCTATAATATGCCAATTTCCTTCAAATTGATTATTAAATCCTTTGCCTCGCAAATAGCCCCAAGCCTCTTCGGTGGATGTGTTTTTAAGTCTTTTTAGTAAAGCATCAGAAATTTGAGGACGTCCGTCAGCAGTTCTCGTTCCAACATATTCAGAGGAAAATTGTTTGATTTGTTCTGAAGTCCATTGAATTTGCTGTGCATGAAGTCCAAAACAGCACAAATAAAATAATAGTAATAATTTCATTTATTTTAAGTTTTTAAGGTTAAAAATATAACAAAGTAAATTTAAAAAAAAATAAGTATTTATTCTAGGGAGAATTAAAAGGCCAATCCTGAATTCTAATGAATTGGCCTTTTGTAAAAGGAATAGTTAGATTTATTATTTATCCCACCAAACTTTTGTGTCTAGGTCATCTACACCTTGTCTGCCAATAGCTTCTTTAACATTAACACTATTTACTGAAATCTCAGAGTTAGGATAGGTAAGTCTGCTTATAAAATTTCCTTTTATTCCTTTTCCAAGAAATGGATTTGGAGTAAGTTTAGGAAAACCGCTTCTTCTGAAATTTGCAAATAATTCAGGGCCATTTAAAAAAGATGCAATCCAATATTGGGTATTGATTTGTTCAAGTGCAGTAGATGCCGAATATGGATTTGTTTTTAAATAATCGTTAATAGCTGCCGCTGGGACTGTTGAGTTAACATCATAAGCAGCTAATTGCTCCATGTGGGCTTTAATTCCAGCGTTAAAATAGGCTTCTACGCTTCCTGTGGTCCAGCCTCTTTGGGCAGCTTCTGCTAAAAGTAACTGCGTTTGAGCAAAAGTTACCATAAATAAAGGAGCAGTATTTTTTGCCATTCTAGCTCTATCCACTTGTGAAAAATCATAAAAGCTAGCTAAATTTAAATCTTTTACTGGCCCTGAAATAGTACTATTGTCAAAACCAAAAGGCATTCCGATTTGCACAGCTGGATCAGTATTTGCTCTTGCAGCTACCATTTCAGGTCCAGATTTTGCACCCACATACCTTACTGCGATGGACTTTAGGCGAGGATCTTTGGTATTTTTTAGATAATCAGCAAAAGGGGTTGCTAAATAAACATTGGCTGCTTCAGTAGCATTCAATAAATTTCCGATTCCATTTACATAATTTGCATCGTGTTTAATAAATGCATTGTCAGCATTAGAAGAAATTAAGCCTCCACTTACTGCCCTTGCAACTATTTGAGCAGCTTGTGCGGCATCTACTTTGCTCAAACGCATTCCAGCTCTTAGCAGTAAAGAATTTCCAAATTTTTTCCATCTTGCCACATCACCACCGTATAGAACATCAGCACTTTCCGCAGTTTTGGTTAGGTCTAGAGCTGCTGAAGCTTCTGTTAATTCTTTAATAATGCCAGAATAAACAGTCTGTTGGCTTTCATATTTAGGCAAGACGAGTTGGTCAGTATATCCTTTTCCGGCCTCCGAATAAGGTATTTCGCCATAAGAATCTGTTAAAATCATAAATGCATAGGACTGTAGAATTCTTGCCATATTATACAAATTGGTCCTTGCTGGAAGGCTTTTTGTGGTCATAATAACATCTTGCGTATTTCTAATTACACTTCTGTAATAGCGCTGCCAATTTTGTTGAGTGTTATCTCTATTGTCTTGGTTGAAATTAGCACCAGTTAAAACTCCAGAATTCGGAGTAACCATTTGTTGTACTATGCCCAATTCATAAAAAATTGTTCCGGTTGGGAAAGACATATTCACAACAGCATTATTTAATGTAAAAACTGGGTTAATGGTCGTTGCGGCTGTTTTATTTATGTTCATTTCGTCAAATCCTTGATCGCAAGAAGAAATTAAACTTGCAATAAAAATTAAGGAAACAAATACCAATTTATTTTTTACTATTTTTTTCATTTTAAATTTCATTTATTGTTATTAATAAAAGATTAGATTAAAATTTTACATTTAAATTAAAACCTAAGCTGCGTGTAGTAGGCAATCCGTGTGATTCCATTCCAACTAAATTATCAGAAGAATAGCCAAAAGATTCAGGGTCAATATTATCCACCCATTTTTTTAGTAAAAAAATATTGTTGGCAACAAAACTAATCTTTGCCCCTTGAATTTGAACTTGTTTTGGAATGAATTTAGAAATATCATAACCAGCAGTAATCTGGCGTAATTTCCAATAGCCCCCATTAAAAACTATGGGTTCCACTATAGCTAATGAACGAACAACCGACCAATAATCTTGAACATTTGCTTTAACTACATTTGTTTCACCTTTTTCATTTACACCTACACCTGTCACTCCACCTGTATCGCGACCTTCTAATGTATTTTTGTGTAGTCCATGGCGATATAAGTTAAAGTTCGAACCAGAAAGCATCATATTTCCTAATTTGAAATCAATTAAAGCTGAAATAGTAAAGCCTTTATATGAGAATGAATTATTTATTCCTCCAACCCATTTAGGCAACGCACTTCCATAAGAAATTAAATTGGTGGTACGAAGCGGAATGCCATTAGCTCCAAAAATTTGTCTTCCTTGTGCATCTCTTCTATAACCAAACCCATATATTTGACCCATTTCTTCCCCTACCACTTGCCTTAACTCCCCATTAAATACGTGAGTACCTGTTGTAATTCTTTCTCCAGGTTTATCAGTAGCTAAGCTTAATATTTTTGTGATATTATAAGATCCATTAATCGATAGCGCCCATTCAAAATCTTTAGTTTTAACAGGAATTAATGTAAGTAGTGCCTCTATTCCTTGATTTCGGCTTTTACCGCTATTAATTAAGGTTGTTATAAATCCTGATGCATCTGATATTTGGGCAGAAACTATTTGATCTGAAGTTATTTTTCGATAAATAGCTGCATCTAATGATACTCTACTATTAAGTGTTTTAAGTTCTAGTCCAATCTCAGATTCTGAAGTACGCATTGGCCTTAAGCCTGCATTTGGAACTGTAGTGCCTTGAGAACCTCCAACAGGCTGAGCAGCACCTGCAGGGTTTGGAAATAAGTTCGCATTTATACCGTAAAAAAGGTTGTTAGCATAAGGATTTACGTCTGTATCACTTCCCACTTCAGCATATGCAAGTCTAAGTTTTCCAAAATTCAACCAAGAGGGCATTTTTTCAAATGCTTGAGAAAATACAAAACTTCCCGAAACCGAAGGGTAAAGGATGCTTCTATTCTCTTTTGATAATGTTGAAAACCAATCGTTTCTAGCAGTTACGTTTACATATAAAAAATCTTTGTATGAAAATTCGCTAGATCCATAAATTGAATTAACTGCTCTTTCAGATAAATTATAAATGGGGTCTTTTACCCTTCCATTCATTACAGTATAAAGACCTCTAACTACAAAATCTTGCACTTGCACCGAATTTAAATCTGATCTTCTATACATTTGGTTACCTCCTACATTGAAATCTATTCCAAAGTCTCCAAATTTTCTTGTTCCAGAAAGCAATACATCCACATTAGTTTCTCTGAATCTACGAGATTCTTGGGTAAATAAACCATTTACGAATCCTGCGGGCGCAGCTGCTAATGAACCATGGCCAGTTGGAAAATTATTGTATTCTTGGTCTCTTGACCAATAATCTTGTCCAATTCTTCCTTGTACAAACAACCAAGGTAATATATTGTATTTAGCAGAAATGTTTCCAAAGATTCTGTCTCTTCTAATGTTTTGAAATTGCTCGGCTAAAACCCAATAAGGATTGGTTCTATTTTGGAATCTTGAATAGATGTATTCGTTGCCTAAGGCATTATACTTTTTCTCGTTCATTAATTCAAGTGGCATTGAATTGGCCAAATTTGACAGTACAGTTGGTATGGAATTGTCTTGGTTTGCCACGTTTGGTGGGTTTTTATTAAATTCGTTAGAATAGTTTATGTTTCCATTGAAACTAAGTTTTTTGGATATATCATAGCTAAAACCTAGGTTAACGGTCTTTCTATTAAATGAATTGTTCGGAACGATACCCTTGCTATCCATATTTGCAAATGACAAATTCATTCCACCTTTTTCCCCACCGGTTTGTAAACTTATGGTATTAGAGAAATTTTGCCCATCTCTATAAAACTTTCTAACTCTATCATATTGAGGTACATAAGGAACAGAAACCCCATCAAACAAAATTTGTGTCATTCCTGGAGCAAACTTTTCACCAAATGACCACTGCCCTGAAGTAGGATTTGGTGCTTGTGGTCTTACTCCGTTTTCACCTTGTCCATATTCGTGCTGATAATCTGAAAAGTCTAATGGAGTTTCATTGGTGAAATTCGTATTATAACTTACCCCAATTCCTTTTGCAACTCCTCTAGACTTGGTAGTTATCATTATTACACCGTCTTTTGCCCTTGAGCCATATAATGCTGCAGCAGTGGCACCTTTTAGAACGGTCATACTTTCAATATCATCTGGATTAATAGAAGAAAGGCCATCACCGCCATCGGAAGTATTTCCACCACCTCTTACTCCAATCGAGTTATCAGCGGAAGCATTTCCAGGATTTGTACCAAAGTTTGTATTGTCAATAGGCACTCCATTAACCACAATTAGTGGATTGTTTTGGCCAGATATAGAGGATTGACCTCTAATTCGAATTTTAGAAGTTCCGTTTGGTCCAGTTCCTAATCCGGAGATATTAACACCAGCAATTTTACCTTGAAGGGTATTCATGAAGTTTGAGGAGCGGTTTTCGGTTATTGCTGTCGCATTTATAGTAGTAGTAGCATAACCTAATTTTTTAGATTCTTTTTTAATTCCTAATGCCGTTACCACAACTTCTTCTAAGCTGGTTTCATCTTCGTTTAAAATCACATTAATACTACTTTGATTTCCAACTTTAATCTCTTGATTTTTATAACCAATGTAGCTAAAAACCAAGGTAGAGCTTTGTGAAGCTGTTATGGAATATTTTCCAGACACATTAGTAGAAGTTCCACTATTGGTACCTTTTACCGTAACTGAAACACCAGGAAGATTACTATTGTCTTTAGAAGACGAAACAGTTCCAGAAATTTGCTGAGCCATTAAATTTAAGGAACTTAATCCAAAAAAAAGAATGAGCTTTAAAATAAAATGTAAGTTTGTTTTCATAAATAATGAAATTTAGGTATATTTAGTTTTGCAAATATTTATAAATATATCAAGATAAACTTTCATTATTCAACACTGGTGAATATTACAATAATTTTAACAAATTATTGTAATATTTTTACAACATGAGAGCATTGAATAATTGTTACTTCCTTTTTTATTATGAATCCTATTTGTTTTCAAAAAGGCAAATTTCATGATATTCTTTCTTTTCAGCACATAAATGATTTTTTTAAGAAAAAAATTCAAAATGTGCAGCCAAATTCATTTCTTTCTAATACAAACAAAGGGCTAAGCTTTTTTTTTGTCAATGAAGGTAAATTTGAATGGATTTTGGATGAGCAAGTTTATTTGGTTTTCCCGGGAGATGTTTTTATTGTTTTACCAAATCAAATTTTTGGGAGTCCAAACGATATTTGGGATGTTGGAGTAGTTTCTTCTATATCAATAACACTAGATAAAGTGGTAGAAGACGCTGAATTTACTTTGGGAGAATGGAGTGGATTCTCGACTTCAGAACAAAAATTGATTGGAAAACTATTTCTTTTGAATCAAAAACCTGTTATTCAAAATTTTAGAATTTTCGGAGAAGTTTTTTCAAAGATTCAAAATGAGCTTTCCATTTGTGAAATCGGTTTTAAAACTAGAGTTAATCAGCTTTTGGACGAATTGATACTATGTACTGTAAGGCAACTCAGTAAACAAGATAATCAAAGGAGAGCTTTTCCTCAGACATTTCAAAGGTTTGATAAAATATTAAGGGAAAATATTTCACATCCTTGGACAGTTGAAGAAATGGCAGTTATTATGGGTTTAGGTACTACTGCCTTTACGGTAAAAGTGAAATCGTATTCAGGATTTTCTCCTTTAAATTATTTAATAAATCTTAGAATTGCTGAAACGATACGTTTATTAAAAAATACGAAAACAAGTTTAACAGAAATAGCATTAGATACTGGTTTTTATTCTTCACAACATTTTTCGAGTACGTTTAAAAAATTAACTGGATATACGCCCGGATATTATAGAAACAATAATTAAAATGAATAGTATTATTACTTTAAATATTGGAACATCAGCTGTTAATTTAATTGCTTACGATTTAATTGGGAACGAAATAGCCATTCGAAAGGGTACCTATCCTACTTTTCATGAAAAACCAAACTATAGTGAACAAGACCCAGAGCAAGTTTTTATTACGGTACTTTTTGTTTTAAAAGGGCTTTTAAATGACCCAATTTTTACAAAAAAGCATACCGTTGTTTCCATAGTATTGAGTTCGGCAATGCACACAGTTTTATCTGTTGATAATCATGGGGTTCCAATAGGAAATGCAATAATATGGGCAGATAACAGAGCGAGTAGTGAAGCAAAGGATTTGGATTTGTCAAGTTTAGGAACTGAACTGTATTTTGCCACTGGAACTCCAATTCATCCGATGTCTCCGCTTGCTAAAATTGCTTGGATTAAAAATAAAGAGCCTGAAAGGTTTAAGAAAACTTTTAAGTTTATTTCCTTAAAAGAATACATCATTTTTCAATTGACTGGGCAGTATATTATTGACTATAGTTTAGCGTCTGCCACAGGCCTATTTAATATTCATACATTGACTTGGGAAACGAATGCATTGGATTATGCTGGGATTAATAGTTCCCATTTGTCTGAAGCTAAACCCATATATTTTTCGGATTTAAAACTTTTGCCCGAATTGGCTAAATCACTAAAAATATCTGTAAAAACCAAGATATTGATAGGTAGTAGCGATGGCTGTTTTTCAACAATTGGTTCTGGGGTAGTTAGAAAAGGACAAGCTATTATTTCAATTACAACTAGCAGTGCAGTTAGAGTTGCAAGTAAAGAAGTTATTAAAGATAAAAATAGGAGAATTTTTAATTATATTTTAGATAAAGATCATTACGTTTCAGGAGGGCCGAGTAACAACGGAGCAGTGGTATTTGACTGGTTTGGGCGACAATTCGGTGATTTTAAGAACGGTTTAGATTTTGAACACGCAATAAGCGACTTGTTAAAAGAAGCTTCTTATGTGAAGCCAGGAGCCAATGGACTACTTTTCTTGCCCTATTTACTAGGAGAAAGAGCACCTATTTGGAATTCAAATGCCAGAGGAGTTTATTTTGGAATTAATATCAACCATCGACAAAAACATTTTGTACGGGCCACTGTTGAAGGTATTTTATTTGAAATTTATAGCATTGGTAAAAATTTACAAAAACACAGAGCTTTTGAAACATTATGTGTTAATGGTTTTTTTGCCACGATTCCTTTCTGTGCTCAAATTTTAGCAGATATGTTTAATATAAATGTGAATTCAAATCGTAATTTGAATAGTTCTAATTCTGGAGCTGCTCTTCTAGCCCTTACTGATTTAGGTATTTATAAAAATTTAGATGAAGCAGCAAAAAGTGTGAGCTTTTCGGAAATTTATGAACCTAATACTCAAAATAATACTAGATATGAGCAGTTTTACGACATTTTCGAAAAATTGAGTCAAATACTAGGATCTGAGTTTGACAAAATAGCCTCTCTTCAAGATGATGTTGAGCAAATAAATTATTAATTTCTATTTGTTGTATATTGCGAATTTCAAAGAGCCATTTTTAATAGTTTAAAAAAAAGTAGAGCAGGCTAAATACATTAATTATCAGATGCGAGGGAAAGTGCGAACTAAGAGACGAAAAAATCGTAGAATTCTTTTGATTTTATGCCTTTTAAGCACAGTTAGATATAATAAAAGGTTTTACAGGATTTAGAGTGAAAACCTGAATTTTATAAACTTTAAATAATGATTGCTGTTTACTGAATTTGTTGTTAGCCTTACTTTTCCGCGTCGGCGGATCGTTCGAAAAAAAGCCGAATGTCGGGCCAACTGGAATGCCAGCTCAGCCAAAAACGAATCGGAGTGGCGTCCCACCAAAAAAAAATCCTGAAGGCCGTCCGCCATGAATTTTTAAATTAATTATCTAGCTATTAGTAATTTAACTTGCTTAAAAATTTTCATACGGACGTTTTTGTGATTACTGGAACAATGTTTATTTGTTTTCTAAAAGATTTCGCAAATGAATATTTCTCCACTCTAAATCCTGTAATGCCTAAAATATTTAAGAAGAATTATACCGAATATATTTTTGAAAAAGGAACATATTGTGGAGACTTATCTTTCGAAATGAACAAAAGTTAAATAAGCCACAAGTTTTTTTAATTCTAAAAACTTGCTTTAAAATTGTTTCCCAAATATTTTTCCTAGTAGAATATAGTTTAGTTTAGGTCTGTGTAATAAAATGCAGCTACAGTAGCCAATGGTTTTTCGAAACTCACTATTCCAGAATTATAATTTAGCAAATGGAAGATTATTGCAGAATCTGCCCATTTTTGAGAAAAATCTGGCAAATAAACTTTAATGGTTTTCTCTAAATCTATCCTTCCTTTACCTGTCTCTCTTATGACAAAAACAACGGTAATCTGTTTACTGATAGATAGTAATATAAATTTGTTATTTATTTTTAGGGGTGTTTATTCTTTGTAGTTTTTGCTGAACCAATTGCTTTTCGTATTTTACCTTTCTATTTTGTAAAACGAGTAAAACCCCATTGAAAGAGCTGGGTGCTTTGGTCAATAGTAGGCTGTCTATTCTTTTTTGAAAATTGAATTGAGCATAAATCGAATTTGCTGATATTGTATTTAAACTATAAAAAATGCAAAAACGAATTGCTTAGACAATCTTTTATAAATTCAACCAATAATTTAACTTAATAACCAATGCCCTACTTTTTGAACCAAGGTATCCAAGATTATAGACCCTTTCGGTATCAGTAGCAAAATAATTATCTGTATATACTATAAACAGGTCACTCACTGGTTTGAAACGCCATTGTAATCTTGAGTTAATGTTTACGTTATTTGCTTGATTATTATATTGTACAAATGTGGTAAAAAACAAACTCTTTGAAAATGTAATTTCGGCACGAGGACTTACAAGCCAAAGAGTTGTACTATTGAAACCAGCTGGTAAAACAATATTGCTATAATTTAAGTCTAGAGAAATTAAAGCATAAGGCATAAGTCTATAATTTGAACTGCCACCAAACGCTTTTATTTTTCCATTAAAGTAATCACCTATACGAGCTTGAAAATTGTAATAAAACAGCTTAGTGTTATTTGATTGATAAACTATTCGTGAACTGAAATAGTTATAAGAAGTTCCCGCTTTTAAAACTTTTCCTCCGGTATTGGTTGGGTCAAAATTAGAAAAAAGATACGTGTAATCGTTACGATATGGAGAGAAGCGAATAGTTGAATTATTTCTAAATCTTAAAGAAATTATTAATGGAGTACCATCCCAATCGGTGTTTAAACCATCTGATTGCCTGACAACATAATCCCAATCTACACCTAAACCCCAGCTATTCAAATGCCTACTTATTTTAGGATTTTTTGGAAAAAAATTAATAAAACCAGAGGATGCATTTCTAACAAAGTCTTGTCTTGGCACATAACCGATTTCTGCTGTATAGTTTTTCCCAACATAAGAAGTGCTAGATTCTAAAATATACCTAGGCGATATATGACGGATAATTACACCTGCGGCTTCTTGGCGACCCACATATTTCGGTGTAAATGCCTTGTGTACAAAAAACTTGTTAGACCAAAAACCATTTCTTGAAGCATAATTAAAATCAACACCAACTATTCTATGAAAATCAGAAACGGAGGGAATATTTCCTGAATAGTTTTTTTCTTCCTGATAAAAATTTTGTTTGTTTGCAAAAATAAAAGCAAGATTTGACCGAGTCAATACTTTGCGTTGCAAGGCAAAAACACTATAATTGGATTGTGGAACATTAATACCATGTTTGCTTGTTAATAAAATTTCTTTGGCTTTGGTTTGCATAGACAAAAAACCAATTCTCCAATTATTATCTATTTTTCCACTAAGTCTAAGTCCTGCTAGAATTGGAACACCATCTGTTTTAGAATATGAAGTGGTGTCTATTTTCCCATCCCTATTACTATCTTCAATATATGTTTTTGAAGCTCTAGCTATACCTATTCTTCTAGAAAAGAAAGGGTTAATTTGCGAAGACCCAAAAGAACCAAACAAGTCATTGTTTTCAATAAAAAACTGTCTCCTTTCTGGAAAAAGAAGTTCAAACCTACTCAAATTAGTCACTTGTCTATCCACCTCTACTTGGGAGAAATCCGGGTTAACTGTAAAATCAAGATTCATGGAAGGAGTTAAAGAAACTTTAGCATCAAAGCCCATATTTGCCAAATTCAAAGTGGGTTTTTCATTGATATAATCCGAAGCGGTGATTCCAATTAAATACGGAATAAGGGTAACATTTCTATCGGGTTTTGGAGGGGCATCGTCCCAAATCAATGTTCCACTAAAAGCCAAATCATTTCCTCTCCCACTTCGTGGCATTTTGGCCCAAGAGGAACGTTCGTTGAGTAATAAATTACCTCTAAAAAAATTGATGTTCCATTCATTAATTCCACTTTCATTTAATTTATATCGTAGTATTTTAAAAGGAATGGCACATTCAACTACCCACCGGTCATCATAATTTTTTACTGAGGTTGTCCACTTGTTGTCCCAGTCGTTGGTTACCTCATTGCCGTTTGAGATCAAACCTTCCCTTTGAACTCCGTAAGGGTTAACGGAAAAATGAAAGCCGTTTTGCTTGTCTTTAAAAGTATCTAAATTTATACTTACCAAGTCTGTAGTTCCACCAAGCGGAAAATCTCTTTTTAGGGAATTAACCCGGTATTGACGAGGCTGATAGACAACGAAACTATAATAAAAATAAGTATCATCAAACATTATTTTAGCCTGTGTTTGCATAATAGCCAAAGAAGAATCGTATGGAAACTGTTGGTTAAAAGGGGTAGTTACTCCGGCTTTTTGCCATTCTATTTCGTCTAAAATGCCGTCAATTTTAATAGGTCGAGCTATTTTTTTTATATGTATTTTATGATTTTGTTCGTTTTGCGTTTGTGCAAAAATGGGCAAAGAAAACAGTAAATTAACAAATAGAAAGGACAGTTTTTTATACATTATTCGAAAATAAGTCAGAAAATAGATAGCAAATTTAGCTTGAAACTATTAGTTTCTATTCAGATTTTTAATCTTTTGCCTGTTTTTTAGACGAAACTCTAAGGTGAGTAGATGAATGAGGAAATTCAAAATTCAAAATTATTCAAAAAGGGCAAAAATGAACATGTAGTAGATAAAAAGAAAAAAAGAATTGAATGCGATACAATTTTTGGATTAACACCGCAATTTTCGAAAAAATAAAGAATAACCGAAACAAATTTATTAATCTAATGCTACTCAAAATTTGCGTACCTAAAATAGAAAAAGCCTGGCTAATATTAGTCAGACTTTTTGTGGTGATGGACGGAATCGAACCGCCGACACAAGGATTTTCAATCCTTTGCTCTACCAACTGAGCTACATCACCATTGTGATTTCACCACCATTCCCCTATTTGGGACTGCAAAATTAGGAAAAAAGATTTCATTAACAAACATCCAGTAAAAAAATCATAAAAATATTTATCTGTAGTTGTTTTTTCTTATTCTTTTCCGATATTTGTAATAGTATGCATGCATACTATTTTTACGTTAACCATTTATTATTATGCAAATTTTACCTCAGGTACTTTTTATTATTGCATTTTCCACAGCGGCCTATTTTATTTCTAAGCGAATATTTCTTATAAAACGAGCGATTCAGCTTGGAAAACCTTTAGATAGGACCGACCAACCAGCCAAAAGATTTAAAACAATGCTGCTAGTGGCTTTTGGACAACAAAAAATGTTTTCACGTCCGGCTGTTGCAATACTCCATTTGGTAGTGTATTTGGGATTCATAATAATTAATATTGAGGTTATTGAAATAATTTTAGATGGCATATTGGGAACACACCGTATAATGCTTTCACCCTTGGGTAGTCTTTATCCTTTCTTAATTAATACATTTGAACTTTTGGCTTTGGGTGTTATTTTGGCATGTATAACCTTTCTAATTAGAAGGAATATTACAAAAGTTGAGCGTTTTCAAGAATCCAAGCATCGTGAAATGGCAAAATGGCCACGATTAGATGCAAACGTAATTCTCGTGATAGAAATATTATTAATGTCTGCATTTTTAAAAATGAATGCTGCAGATGGAATATTACAATCGCGCGGAGTGGGTTATTATGGAGAAACCAACACAGGAAATTTTGTAATCTCTCAGTTTTTGCAACCTTTTATGGTAAACTTTTCAGATACATTCTTAATTTTTGCAGAAAGAGCGGCTTGGTGGTTTCATATTTTGGGTATTATGGCTTTTGCATTGTATGTTACCTATTCAAAACACTTGCACATTGCCTTAGCTTTCCCTAATACATATTTCGCGGACTTAGGTTCCAAAGGACATATATCTAATATGCCAACTGTAACACAAGAGGTGAAAATAATGCTAGGTTTAGAGCAAGCCCCTGAAGTTCAAGCTGAAGTTGGTCGGTTTGGTGCAAAAGACGTAAAAGATCTTACTTGGAAAAACTTAATGGACGCTTATAGCTGCACAGAGTGTGGTAGATGCACATCGGCCTGTCCTGCGAACCTTACTGGCAAAGCACTTTCTCCCCGTAAAATTATAATGGATACCCGAGATAGGATGGAGGATATTCAAAAAGGGTGGCTTACCAATGGAAATGATTTTGAAGATGGTAAATCTCTTTTAGGTGACTATATTTCTGATGAAGAATTGTTAGGTTGCACCACCTGCAATGCCTGTGTACAGGAATGCCCAATTTTGATAAACCCCCTAGATATTATTTTGCAACTGCGTAGGTATAGAGTCATGGAAGAAAGCCAAGCTCCAAGTTCGTGGAATGCTATGTTTCAGAATCTTGAAACTAATATGGCTCCATGGAAATTTTCACCTGATCAGCGTTTTGATTGGGCGAATGAGCTTAAATAATTCTAAAATGTAAAATCCAGTTATATTCGTGGTTTCAATTTAAAAGACATGAACAAAAACATACAGAAACTTTATGAAATCGCTCAGAAACCTAAAAGGAAAATTATTGGTTTAATGTCTGGCACATCTATGGATGGACTTGATGTGGCTCTATGTGAGTATCAAGGACAAGGTTTGGATACGAAAGTTAAAGTATTGAAATTTGAAACGGTGTCTTTTACTGAAGAGGTAAAATTAGAAATAAGAAATATTTTTGCAAAAAAGGAAATCGAGTTTCAGCAACTGTGTGTTTTAAATCCTTGGATTGGGAACCTTCATGGCGAAATTGTAAATCAGCTTTTAGAAAAGTGGCAAATCAAAAATTCAGAAATTGACTGCATCGCCAGCCACGGACAAACGGTTTTTCATGCTCCGAAAATCCATCATCAAAATGAAAAATTCCCAAACGCCACGCTCCAAATTGGCGATGGGGATCACTTAGCCATTAAAACTGGCATAATTACTTTTTCTGATTTCAGACAAAAACATTGTGCTGCTGGAGGAGAAGGTGCTCCATTAGCAGTATATGGTGACTATTTAATTTTTTCAGAAAAAGACAAAAACAGAATTTTACTCAACATAGGTGGAATTTCAAACTTTACTTTTTTGAGTGGAGACCTCCTTCCAGAAAAGGTATTTGCCACTGATACTGGCCCAGGAAATACTATAATGGATGCATTTGTTCAGAAAAATTATGGACAACCTTTTGATAAAGATGCTGAAATAGCGTCAAAGGGAAAAGTTTCGAATGACCTTCTTTTTCAGTTAAAAAAACATACATTCTTTAAGGCCAATCTTCCAAAAACTACCGGACCCGAAGTTTTCAATTTGGAGTATTTAAAAAATGCACAAGAGAAATCAAATACAAATAGTCTTTCCAACGAAGACATTTTGGCTACTTTGTGCCATTTCACCGCCGAAACCATTGCCAATTGTATTATTAATATACCCAATGCTGAATTGCCATCAGAAGTATTTATGAGTGGAGGAGGAATGCACAATCCTCTAATAGTAAAATATTTAAAAGATAAAATGCCGAATACAAAATTCTTAAAAACGGATGATATTGGCATTAATGGCGACGCAAAAGAAGCTGTTTTATTTGCTACACTTGCCAATGAAGCCCTTTGTGGTGGTAAAACTGATTTTGGGAAAAGATTAGGGGTACCAAGTGTGAGTATGGGGAAAATTAGTTTTGCGGATTAGACAAAAAATTGTTACTGTCAAACGGCTAAATTTCAAAAACTTTAAAAATATGCCATTTTTACTTTGTAAAGGCATGTTTTGAGCAAAAAAAAATTAACACTATTATAAAATTTGGATTTACAGGATTTAGAGTGAACCCCTGAATTTTATAAAATTAATTAATGATTGCTGTTTACTGAATTTGTTGTTAGCCTTAATTTTTTTGAAAAAAAGCCTAATGTCGGGCCAACTGGAATGCCAGCTCAGCCAAAAACACTCACAAAAAAAAATCCTGAAATCCGTCCGCCATGAATTTTTAAATTAATTATCTAGCTATTAACAATTTAACTTGCTTAAAAATT
>JANOMP010000261.1:0-3702 GCA_031420365.1 Cytophagaceae bacterium | reverse complement strand
AAAATTCTATTTTTTTAACAAATTTCTACTTAAAAATCTTTAGATTTTATGATTCAGCGTTTTCTTTATTCCATCCTTATTTGTGGATTTTTGCTATTTCCTTCTTTTATTTCTAAGAATGATAACTTAGAGAACGTTTTTAAAGAAATTAATGATGATGTTTTAAATAATGGCTTGGCCTATGAAAAATTGAGAGAGGCCACTTCAACAATTGGTCATAGACTAACAGGAAGTGAGAATGGAAAAAAAGCAGAAGAATACGCATTGGCTTTATATAAGAAATTTGGATACAGCGACTCAAAATTTTTACCTTTTATGGTAGAATCTTGGAGTAGAGATACCGTGAGTTTAACTTTAGTGCCAGAAAAAAGTGATAATTTCGTTGATTATCAAGTAGTAGCATTAGCACATTCCCCCGTTTCATCTCATATTTCTGCGAAAATTGTGGATTGTGGAGATGGCTTAGAAGAGGATTTTGAAAAAGTCAAAGATCAAGTAAAAGGCAAAGTGGCTTTGTTTAACATTAACATCCAAAATGAATCTAATAAAGGCAAAAAGAACCTTCATAGGTCTGAAAAAACCGCTTTGGCTATTCAATTTGGTGCTGTAGGGGTAATAATTGCTAATTCAGTAGATGGACAGGTTTTGCTAACAGGAACAGCTTCTGTAACGGGAGAATTAATACCGATTCCTGCTGTTTGTGTTTCTGTTGAGTCCGGTAAAAGTATGAGAAAATGGATAAAAGATGAAAAAAATATTTTGGCGGTAATAGATATGCGAAATTTTAGCAGACCCATTAAAGCCAGAAACGTAATAGCTACGCATTTAGGCACTTCTAAAAAATTAAAAGAAGAAAAAATTATTATCGGCGGCCATTTAGATTCTTGGGATTTAGCCACTGGAGCAATGGACAATGGCATTGGTTCATTTACTGTTTTAGATGTGGCAAGAGTATTTAAGAAATTAAAACTTAAAACCAAACGCACTATTGAGTTTACCATGTTTATGGGGGAAGAACAAGGGCTTTTAGGATCTAAAGCGATGGTTAAAAATTATTTGGAGGCGAAAACCATCAATAAGGTGAAATTGATGATGAACTTAGATATGGTAAATAATGCAATGGGATTTAACGCCATGGGAAGCGAGGGATTGAAACTAAAAATGGATGAAATTGGAGAGATCATTAAGAAGATAGATCCTATTTATCAAAATTCCAATAGGAATTCGGCAGGCTTACACAGTGACCATCAGCCATTTATGTTACAAGGCGTGCCAGTTTGCTCCCCCTCAGGAAGTTTCTCGGTAAAAGCGTATAATTGTTATCATGCAAATTGCGATAGATTTGACCTAATTAACAAAGATCAGCTCAATAACAATGTTCGATTTACAGCGATGATGCTGTATGCATTGGCAAATTTAGAGGAACTTCCTGTTAAAAAACTGAATGACGAAGAAACTAAAGCATTTTTAATAAAGCAGAACTTAAAAAATGAGCTGGTTATAGGAAAAGACTGGCGATGGGATTTATAAATAAAAAACTATGTTATCCACCACATTTGGTGCCGCAGTTTATGGAGTAAGTGCGGCTTTAATTACAGTAGAAGTAAGCGTATTAAAAGGAGGTTTTGGTTTAAGTGTAGTGGGTTTACCTGACAATGCCGTCCGCGAAAGTTTACAAAGAATAGATGCAGCTTTAAAAAACGGTGGTTTTGACCTCTCTAGATACAAAACTATTGTAAATTTAGCCCCTGCTGATATCCGAAAAGAAGGGTCATCTTATGATTTGCCAATCGCTATTTGCCTTCTTTCCTCTGGAGGTAATATAAGTTATGAAAAAGACTTAAAAGAATATGTAATTTTAGGAGAACTGGCTTTAGATGGTAAATTAAGACCAATAAAAGGTGTTTTGCCAATTGCTATTGAGGCACGAGCCAATAAATGCAAAGGATTTATTTTACCCAAAGAAAATGCATTAGAAGCTTCCATCGTGAATAGCCTTGATGTAATTCCAGTAGAAACGCTAAAAGAAGCCGTAGATTTTTTGACTGGAAAAATTGACATAAAGCCTTTAATTACTGACACAAGAGATATTTTTTATCATACCATAAATGAATACGAGGCTGATTTCTCGCATGTTCAAGGGCAGGAAAACATAAAAAGAGCTTTAGAAATAGCTGCAGCAGGTGGGCATAATGCCATTATGATTGGACCGCCTGGAGCAGGAAAAACTATGTTAGCCAAAAGATTACCTTCTATTCTACCGCCACTGACTTTAATGGAGGCTTTAGAAACTACCAAAATACATTCTGTGGCTGGAAAATTGGACGTCTCATCATCTTTGATATCTAGGAGACCTTTTCGAAATCCACATCATACCATTTCTGATGCCGCTTTAGTAGGAGGGGGGAGTTTTCCCCAACCCGGTGAAATATCGTTAGCACATAATGGAGTTTTGTTTCTAGACGAATTGCCTGAGTTTAAACGTTCCGTTTTAGAAGTAATGCGTCAGCCTCTAGAAGAACGAAAAGTTGTGATTTCAAGAACACGATTAGCGGTGGAGTTTCCATCAAGTTTTATGTTAATTGCCAGTATGAATCCTTGTCCTTGTGGATTTTATAACCATCCAGATAAAGATTGTACTTGTCCACCTGGTGCTGTGGAGAAATATTTAAATAAGATTTCTGGACCGCTTTTAGATAGAATTGATTTGCATGTAGAAGTAACTCCTGTTAGTTTTGACGAAATATCTTCAACTCGTAAAAATGAAACTTCTTCTGAAATTAGGGAGCGGGTTGTAAAAGCCAGACAAATTCAAATAGATCGATTTAAAGAGTTTGATGAGATTCATTCAAATGCCATGATGCCAGCAGAAATGGTTAAGAAACTATGTGAGATTGGAGAGCCGGGAAAGGTTCTCCTGAAAAAAGCAATGGAACGATTAGGTCTATCTGCTAGAGCTTATGATAGAATTTTGAAAGTTTCGCGTACTATTGCAGACTTGGCTGGTACGGAAGAAATTATGATTGAACACTTGGCAGAGGCAATCCAATACCGCAGTTTAGATAGAGAAAATTGGGCTGGATAAACAAATAAGGGATTTAGGATTAAATTATTTGGATTTACAGGATTTAGAGTGAAACCCTAAATTTTATAACCTTTAAATAATGATTGCTGTTTACTGAATTTATTGTTAGCCTTACTTTTTTTTGAAAAAAGTAACCGGTGCGACGTTTCGCAAAAAACACTCACAAAAAAAAATCCTGACTGGCCGTCCGCCATGAATTTTTAAATTAATTATCTAGTTATAAGTAATTTAACAGTTATTAAAAAATTTCATACGGACGTTTTTGTGATTAATGGAACAATAAGTGATTTATTTTCTAAAAGGTTTTATTTAAAAATATTTCTCCACTCTAAATCCTGTAATGCCTATTATTTTAATAATTTAATCCTAAATCTGAATTAAATCCAAAGAAAGTATAATGGAAATCAAGCCTTTAAATTCATATCAAAAATTTGTAATGGCATTGTTGGCTATTACCCAATTTACAGTTGTTTTAGATTTTATGGTGATGTCTCCTTTAGGTGATATTTTGATGAAATCTTTAACAATAAATCCTGCAAAATTTGGAATAGCTGTTTCAAGTTATGCGTTTAGTGCCGGTTTTTCGGGATTATTGGCTGCCGGTTTTGCCGATAAAT
>JANOMP010000260.1:0-20302 GCA_031420365.1 Cytophagaceae bacterium | reverse complement strand
GAGTTGGTTGATGTTTTGAATACTAAAAAAGCCTTTGTCTGCAATATATATTACATCTTTAATATTCATTTCTTTGATACAAAGTGACATGGACTTTGAGTCAGTAATGTTGCCATTAATGAGCCGAAAGTACACGGGTTGTTTGAGTTGTGCACAAAACAAGTACATGAGCCTTACTTGTGAGTCGTAGTTATGGTCAGGATTGTAGCCTTTTGCATTGATGTGCATTTGTTCAGACCTACTAGTGGCATGGGTTGAGTCCATCATTACAAACTTATTGGTATGGTTTTCAGGGGCATTCAGCATCGCCTTCATCCATTCTACCAATTTTTCACGATTTTCGTCCACATGTTTCAATGCATTAGAAATATGTTTATCAGAAACATTTTTTTTCAACCAGAACTCAGAGCAAAAGTCATGAATATGGTAATTAGAAGCTCTTTTTATGGGCGATTGATAAGCCCACCGCATCATGGAAAAAGAAAGTATAGTTTCGCCAATAGTTTCACCAAAATAGGCTTTGAAGGCTATTTCTTCGGATATTAAGGTCGAAAAAAGGTGGTAGACACCAAAAGTTTTAATATCTACTTTTAGAATTATACTGGCTTTTTGACTTATAGTATCTTTGTCGGATGCTATAAAACCGTTTTCTTCGGTTATTTTACCCAAAAGGCGTATAGTATTTTTGTAAGTACGTTTCTTTTCAGGATTATACTTATACTCTACTTGATATTTATAGTAGGTTCCATTGATAAGTCTAATTTTGTTGCGAGGCTCTTTAATAGGTAAAGTCCACTATGGGAGATGCATAGCCAAACTATTTAGGGTACTTAAAATTTCTACAAAAACAACAACAAAACAAGCATTATATTGGTTTTTTTTGTAATTTTTTTACTTTGACGGCGTAAAAGGTTGCGGAGTTAGGGATTTAAAAACTAAGTGACAGAAAGATAAAAGATAGACTAATCAAATTAATTGCCAGGTTCGGAGAAATTAACGATTTGACCGAAACTCCTTATATAAAAAAACTTCAAGGATACAAAAGTTTCTATCGTATTCTAATTGGTGACTACCGAATTGGTTTGGAATTGCAAGAAGATAATTCAGTACTTTTTATTATCTTATCTCACAGAAAAGAAATTTATAGATATTTTCCTTAAAGGTTAGCGTACTAGTAAAGTCTCCTATCGGAAAGACTGTGAAAAAACGGGGAATCGTATCAGGGTATTTCTCTAATGTTATTTTGATATGCCTATTTTTAATAAAATTGTTTAAAACCATCAGATTTTAAATGTTATTATTGCATGCAACTGGCACCCACTTTCTCAAGCTAGAGGCATTGTACTTCATTTTCTGTTTAAATATTCTGGAAAAATAAAATTCTGATTTAAACCCTACTAAGTAGGCAATTTCGCTTAAAGTTAGGCTAGTGTCTTGGATCATCTGTTCAGCCTTTTTGATTTTAAGCATAATTTGATATTGGTTGGGTGAAGTCCCTAAAATCTCTTTAAATGATTTCCTAAACCAAACATAACTTACATTATTACTCAGGGATAATTCTGTAAAATCGATATCCTTTTTCCAGTTTTCATGAATATAATCCAACATTGAATATATTAATCTATCCTTTTTAGTTTTTTTTGAATTCAAATCTAACACTCTAGAATAAATGATTCCCAAAATTTGTACGATTAAAAAAGGAGCCAATTTCTTTAGGGAATCTTCTTTTTTTTCTATTAGTTCTTCCAATTTTGAAAATGTGTTAATAAAATCGTTGTTGAAACCTACTTTTATAATCGGGCTTAAAGGACTAAAATAACTCGATTCAAAAAAAAATTGTGCATAATTGCCAGTAAATCCTACCCAATATTCCTCCCAACCTATATTTTCCGTAGGTCGATACCTATGCCACAATCCTGGGTAAAGCAAAATTATAGTACCGCTTTCGATGAGTATAGGTTTTTGACCATTAGACTCGAAAAGCCCTTCTCCTTTTAAAATGTAAATAATCTGATACTCTGTTAAGCATCTTCCATTTACCCATTCAAAAAAATACTTATCCGGGTGGCTCAAATCTGGATATTGCGTATTTGCAGGATGGACATTATGGCCAATATTTAGAATTTTTGTATCTAAATAGGTACTTGTAGCAATATGCTCAAATTCAAAATAATTTTTAAAAATTTTCATATCATTTTGTGCAAAAGATTTATCAATTTGTTAATTTATTACATAACAAAAATACTTTTAATTTGTATTTAAATGCAATTTTTCAATAAAATATTTATATAAATTAGGATTGAAAAACAATTTATACACTTTGATACTCACTTTCTTACACTTACTCAATATTTTTAATTAGTATTTCTTTTGAATAGGTTGTTTGTAAGGACTTGTACCATTTTATATTCTGAATTACTGTTTTCATTTTATTAAATTAACAAAATCTATTCCCCTTTATGAAAAAAAAACTATTATTTCAAAGGTTTATCAAAGCCTTTACATTTACTATCTTGATAATCGGAGGTTTGAGAACCTATGCTCAGCAACAGATTTCTGGAAAGGTAATTGATGAGCAAAAAGACCCACTTATTGGAGTAAGTATAATGGTAAAAGGAGCAGCCAAAGGCACAGCCAAAGGCACCACTACAGATGGGGCTGGTGTTTACAAATTAGATGTGGCATCCGGCTCAACACTCGTATTCAGTTATATAGGTTTTTTAACTAAAGAAGTGGTGGTGGGCAACCAAACCATTATTAACCCAACATTAGAGACTGATAACAATACGATTGGTGAATTAGTGGTAGTGGGTTATGGTACTCAACGCAAGCAAGATATTACATCGGCGGTATCGGTAATAAGTATGAAAGATATTGGTGAGCAGCCCGCCAATAATATAAATCAAATTTTGCAAGGTAGAGCTTCCGGGGTTACAGTAAAACAAAAGAATGGTGTACCTGGAGGAGTATTTGAAGTACGCGTACGTGGCATTGGGTCATTAGGAGCAGGTAGCGATCCTCTTTACGTAATAGATGGATTTGTGGTTGGAACAACAGTTGGTGCCAGTTTTAATCCAAACGATGTTGAAAGTATTTCAATTTTAAAAGATGCCGCATCTACAGCTATTTATGGAGCCAGAGGGTCAAATGGAGTTGTTTTAATCACCACAAAAAGTGCAGTAGATGGCAAATTAAATGTATCATTCAATTTAGACTATGGGGTAAACTCAATACCTGATAGTCGTAAAGTGAAAGTATTAAATGGACAAGAATTTGCACAATTCAAAAAAGAAGTATTTGAAGATAACTTTCGATATTTTAAGAAATCTGAACCCAAACTCGAAGATGTGCCTATTGGCTACCGTTTTCCCGAAGAAACCAAAAATTCTACTGACTGGTATGCGGCAATATTGAACAAAAACGCTACTTACAAAGATGTAAACTTGAGTATAACTAACGGAAAAGGACCTGTAAAATCTATGCTTTCATTAGGATATTATAAAGAAAACGGTGCAATTATAAATACCGATTACGAACGGTTTTCGTTAAGAACCAACCTTTCGAATACTATCAATAAGTTTCTAAGTGTTGGCTTAAATTTGAATGGCAGTTTTACTAAACAAAAGATAGCCAATACCGATGGAAGAGGTGCTTTGGTTGGTAGTGCTTTAATAATGGATCCCCGCGAGCCTCTCTATAATCCAGATGGCCAATTACGTCCTTATATTGGTGGTGTTGATGGTGTTTTTAGTTGGCCTAACCCCCTATTTGTACTCAAAAATGTTGTTAGAAATCGAAATACTTCAGACATATTATCTAATGTGTTTGCTGAGATAAATATTTTAGAGGGATTAAAGTTTAGAACTTCTTTAAATGCCAAAATAAATTTTAATACCTTTAAAGAATTTGTCCCATCATCAATTGGAGTTTCTTTAGCATCAGGTAATGCAGGTGCACCCCCAAGGATAGCTACAGCAAGAGATTTAAATGAGCAATTGAATAATTTCTCGGCAGATCAATTGTTAACTTTCAATAAGCGATTTGCCGAAAGTCATAATTTGGAATCTATGGCTGGTTTTACTGCCCAAACTGAACGTATTTATGGAATAGATGGCTCAGCCAATACATTTCCAGACGATTTGGTTCCATATTTAGGAGCGGGTGCAATTCGAGCTTCTAACTCTTATCAAAATAGTTGGGCTTTACTGGCCTATTTTGCTCGTGCGAATTATTCATATAAGGACAAATATCTGTTAGCGGCGTCCTATAGAAGAGAAGGTAGTTCAAGATTTGGTGAAAACAATAAATTTGGCAATTTTCCAGCAGCATCTATAGGTTGGAGAATTTCCGAAGAGCCTTTTATGAAAGATTTAAATGCCATAAATGAATTAAAATTACGAGCAAGTTGGGGAGTTACAGGGAATAATGCTATAGGCAATTACCCAAGTTTGTCGTTTATGTCTACTAATAACTATATTTTAGGTAATTCATTTGCACCTGGTAAAGTAATTAGTTCATTTGGCAATCCCACATTAAAATGGGAAAAATCTAATCAATTGGATATTGGTTTAGATTTGGCTCTTTTAAACAACAAGTTGACTTTTGCTATAGAATATTATGATAAAATTACCAACGATATGCTTTTACCAGTATCCATTCCTGCGGTTTCTGGATTTACAACCGCTCTAAGTAATATAGGTAAAGTTCAAAATAAAGGACTTGAAATTGAAGGAGAATATAGAACAAAAATAGGCAAAATAAACCTTCGATCAAATGCTAATATTTCCTTCAATAGAAATAAAATATTAGCAATAAATGGCCCTAATGATAAACTATTTAATGGTGGTTTTTATGGAGGATATAATGTTATGGCCGTTGGCCGACCAATTGGTATGATTTATGGCTATAAAAAAGCAGGTATTTTTAATAATCAAGCCGAAATTGACGCTTGGCCTAAGCAAGATGGTGTTATACCTGGAGGCATGAAATTTCTTGACATTAATAATGATGGAGAAGTAACGTACGATACTCAGGATATGGTTGAAATTGGAAATCCAAATCCAGCTTTTACTTGGGCATGGACAGTAGCGGGAGATTATAAAAAAATTGATTTAAATGTACTCTTTATCGGAAGTCAAAATTTTGATGTATATAGAACCATTGAAGGTTCAACCATGAATATGGATGGGGTATTTAATGTGTTAGACAAAGCAAAAGATAGATGGCGTTCGGAGGCAAATCCTGGTTCAAACCCACTTGCTAAAAATTCTCAAGGCGGCACAAATTATTTTAAATGGAGCCGAGAAAGTAGCGAAAGATACGTTTACGATGGTAGTCATATTTGGTTAAAGGCTGTAACAATAGGATATTCCCTACCTAAATCTAAATCAATTTTAAACAACGCTAAGCTTTTTGTTACCGCTAATAACCTGCTTATTTTTACTAATTACCCTGGTAATAATCCAGATACTGGAAACAGGGCTGGTCTTGGATTAAATAACGATGATGAGGCATATCCTGTGCCTCGTACATTCGCATTGGGACTAAAGTTAAATTTTTAAATCTAAAAAAATATGAAATATTTAAAATTAATAACGACAATTTTCTTTATGTTGAGTCAATTTTCGTGTGAAGACGATTTCCTAAATACCACAGACCCAACCAGAATCGACAGCAAGCTGTTCTATCAAACTCAAACTCAATTTGAACAAGCTCTAAATGGCATTTATGGACAATTGCAAAACATAATAAATTCTGCTTATTTAGGTCAAGAATTTATATCAGACAACACCACAATTGATATAGATATTGCCAATCGTGGTGGTGCTGTGGGTTGGGAAGCTTTTGAGTTTTCAACTGTAAACCAAGGGAATGGTGAAATAAATAACATTTGGGTAAATCATTATTCTACTATCTATAATATCAATTTTGCATTAGAAAAGCTCGCAAAAGCGAGTTTTGATCCTACAGCTATTGGAGTAATTGAAGGCCAGCTGAAGTTTTTAAGGGCTTTCCACTATTTTAATCTGACTCGCTATTTTGGCGATGTAGTTTTAGTTACCAAAACATTAGCAAAGCCAGAAGAAGCTTTTGATTTGTTACGAGTTTCACAAGTAGATGTTTACAAGCAAATTGAGATAGATTTAAACGATGCTGCAAAAGTGCTACCGGCTACATTTCCTGCCAACCAAAAAGGTAGAATTACTAAAGGTGCTGCCTTAACTCTATTGGGTAAAGTATATTTGACTAAAAAAAATTATGCAAGTGCAGAAACCGTTTTAAAAGAAGTTACTACTTTGGGCTATACACTAAACAACGATTATAAAGACAATTTTGACCCAACTAAAAAGAATGGTCCAGAATCAATATTTGAGGTACAATATCAAGGTGGTAATGATCTTGGCGAAAATAGTAATTTTGCCTACATATTTTCACCAAGACTTTCAGGAGCAGCTATTACTGGATTTGCAAACACCACACCACAAGGACGAAATATTCCAACAGATGATATGATTAGTGCCTACGAAGCAAGTGATTTAAGAAAAGATATTTCATTGAAAACTAACTATGTTTCCGCTGGAAGAACAATTCAGATTCCATTTATCATTAAATACACCTATGCACACACTATTACTGGGCGTACAGATAACAACTGGCCCGTCCTGCGCTACTCCGATGCCCTTTTGATGTTAGCCGAAGCTTCAAATGAAGGAGGTGGGCGGATTGATGAAGCAACTGCTTTAGTAAATAGAGTAAGAAAAAGAGCTGGTTTAGCCAATTTAGGGGTATTAACTAAAGATGGACTTCGCGTAGCCATTTTTAAAGAAAGAAGAATTGAATTAGCCTTTGAAAACCACCGTTGGTTCGACTTGCAAAGGGAGTACACACCTAGTCAATTGGCCACTTTTATGAATGCTCATGGTAACCGAGAAAAAGCAAAACCAACCGTAGCTAGGCCTGGTTTGGCATTTAATAACTTAGATTATGTGTACACCGATTTTGAATATTTATTTCCAATACCAGCGGCTCAAATTTTGATTAATGTCAAATTGACTCAAAATAATGGCTACAAATAAAACATTAAACTGATTTGAAGAGTATTTAAACATCGGATAAGTTATTTTTTGATAGCTAGTCCGATGTTTTACTAATAAAATCAAAAAAGCAACTTGCACCATAGGAAATGTAATTTTAGTAAGGTATTTTAGATTTTTTTAAAATTCCAAATTGTTAAAATTAATAAGTGCACCAATTTATATTTAAAAATGAATGTATTAAATAGTATTTGGGAATTATTAGGGAGGTTTCATCCACTTGTTGTTCATTTTCCTTTAAGTTTGATTTGGCTTGCATTCATTGTAGAATCTGTCGCACTCTTTCAAAAAACAGAAAAATTTAAACCCACTATAAAAATTGTACTTTGGATAGTTGCCATTAGTAGCTTTTTATCAGTTGCTTTTGGTTTATTGCTGATAAATCAAGAGGAGTATGCAGGTTCAGAAGTTCAGTTTCACAAATGGTTTGGAATTGCTACTCTAGTTCTTTCTTGGCTTACATTGTATGCTTTTACTGCTAATGAAGCTAAAACCTTTCGAATGCTTTTGTTAATATCTACTTTTGGAGTAAGTATAACCGGGCATTTTGGGGCTATGCTTACCCATGGGGATAAATATTTAAGTGATGCTTTTGAAAAAAACCAAATTAGATTAAAGCCCAATAGCGAAGAAAAACAAATTACGATAAATCAACTTGATCTAAAGAAAAATACAGCTCAACCTGAAATTCTTACTTCTAAATTGACAAATGATGCTTTAAGTATCCTCAATACTAGATGTTTTGAGTGTCATGGACCCAAAAAATCGAAAGGAAAACTTAGATTAGATTCACAAGAATTAGCATTAAAAGGGGGTAAAAATGGTCCTGCTTTTGATTTGGAACATCCCGAAAAAAGTGAAATGTTGCGTAGAATACTTTTGCCAGCCGACCATGACGACGCTATGCCTTCAAAAGGTAAAAGATTGACTAAATCAGAAATAAGTATTTTACAAAATTGGGTAAAAATAGGGGCAGTTTATACTGATGAAAATATAAATCCTAACAAAAGAGTGGAGATTTCTTCAATAGAGAAAGGTTCTTCGTTTGGTAATCCTAAAGAAGATTGGACTGAAAAAACAGAAATTTTTGAGAATGTAGCTTTAGTTTCCAATACCTTAAACGAAAATCAACTACAAGAATTAAATACCAATGTACGCACCATTTTAGCTCATAATTGCTACAGCTGCCATAATGCTACAAAAACAAAAGGTGGGTTACGGCTAGACAAAAAGGAATTTATTTTTAAAGGTGGCGAAAATGGTCCAATTTTTATAGCAGGAAATCCAGCAAAAAGCGAAATAATACGAAGAATAAAACTACCAGACAGTCATGATGATGCCATGCCTTCAAAAGGTAAACGTTTAACAAAGAAAGAAATTGAAATGCTTGAATATTGGATAAAATTGGGTGCTCCATGGTTAAATGGGCCAGAAAAAAGCCTTTATCGTGTAGCAGCTCTAGAGCCTCGACTTCCTATTTTACCAAAAAAAACCGGACAATTATCCAACCCAGTTGATTTGTTTGTGAATCAATATTTTATTAAAAACAAAATAGCTTGGCGAAAACCAGTAGACGACAGAACCTATATACGAAGAGTTTATTTGGATATAATTGGTTTGCTTCCAAGTTCGTCTGAATTAGATGCTTTTGTGAAAGATTCTTCTCCAAATAAAAGAGATCAACTAGTGCAGATGCTATTAAATAAAAATGAGGCTTATGCCCAGCATTGGCTAAGTTTCTGGAATGATGCACTTCGAAACGACTACACAGGCACAGGTTATATTACAAAAGGGCGATATTCTATTTCAAAATGGTTGTATAGTTCACTAAAAAACAACATTTCATATGAAAGGTTTGTAAAAGAATTGATTAGCCCAACAGAAGAATCTGCAGGATTTATAAAAGGAATTGCATGGAGAGGTACCGTGAATTCTAGCCAAACAGTAGCCATGCAAGCAGCTCAAAACGTTGCCCAAGTGTTTTTAGGTTTAAATTTAAAATGTGCTTCATGTCATGATAGTTTTATATCTGACTGGAAATTAGCTGATTCCTATGCATTTGCAAATGTGTTTTCTGATACTTTGTTAGAGATCCATCGTTGTGATGTACCCACTGGTAAAAAGGCCAACTACGGAGTATTGTATAATTCGTTAGGAAAAATAAAAGAAACAACTATCACTGCCGACCGTCTAAAGCAGTTAATGGATATTTTGGTACAAAAGAAAAACGGCAGGTTTTATAGAACACTAGTAAACAGAATATGGGCTCAGTTGCTCGGTAGAGGGATTGTGGAACCTGTTGACGTTATGGACAATGAGCCTTGGAGTCAAGACTTACTAGATTGGTTGGCTTACGATTTCGCGAATAATGGTACAGACCTCAAGCGACTTATGCATCAAATTCTTACCTCAAAAACCTACCAATTACCCTCAAATAGTCTAAAAGATGCACAATTGTTAGTAGCACAAAATTTTGTTTTTAAAGGTATTCTTAAAAAACGAGTTACAGCAGAACAGTTTTCTGATATAATCAGCCAGACTTTTTATCCAATATACACTGATTCGGCTATGGCATTAAATATGTTGCCATCCAGCATTAAAACAGAGATGCCCTTCCCTCGGGCTTCATTAGTTAAAAATGATGCATTCTTAACTTCTTTGGGTAGACCCACTCGCGAAACCGTATCAACAAGTAGGATTACTCAAGCCAATTTATTACAAGCTTTGGAACTAACCAATGGCTCGAAATTTAATAATGCACTTCAAAAAGGGGCTGAAGTTTGGATAAAAAAATATGCCACAAGTGATTTATTAATACAAACTTTGTATCAGAAAATACTAAATAGAGCACCTAGTTTTAGAGAAATGAATTTAACGAAAAAATATATTGGCGAAAAACCTACGGTAGCGGGTATTCAAGACTTGGTATGGGCTGTAGCTTTAAGCCCTGAATTTCAGATAATTAATTAAAATTTTTAGCTTTTAAAAAATGATAACTAATAGACGAGATTTCTTAAAAAACACTAGCATGGCTACCATAGCAGCTTTGGGCACAGGATCGCCTATGGCCAGTCTAATTGCAAATGCGAGTGTGGATATGGCTTCAAAAATAGCAACTGCCGATTCTGTAATTTTACTTTGGATGGCCGGCGGCATGGCTCATACCGAAACTTTTGACCCAAAACGATATACCGCATTCGAAAAAGGTATGGAAGGAAATCGGGTCTTGAGTACTTTTAATTCTTTGCCTACTACCTTGGACGGGATACAATTTTCAGAAGGTTTACAGTCCATTGGAAGTGTAATGGACAAAGGAACTTTAATACGCTCCTATGTCGCTGCCGATTTAGGTCATATTTTACACTCTCGGCATCAATACAATTGGCATACTTGTTATGAACCGCCTCAGTCAGTGGCTGCACCGCATATAGGCTCTTGGATTTCGAAACAATTAGGTCCAAAAAATCCTGTAATTCCACCATTTATAGACATTGGGCAAAGGTTTACCGTTGGTGAAGCCGAAGAATTAAAAGCTTTTCATACGGCAGGTTTTTTAGGTAATGAACATGGCCCATTTTTTATTCCTGATCCAAGACAAGGTTTAGACAGTGTACGTCCGCCTGTGGGTATGGATATGAAGCGATTTGAAAGTAGAAATCAATTGTATAATAACCTGATTTTAGAAAGTGCTCATGGAGAATATGGAAGCGATTTCCAAAAAGAATCATTAAAAATGTCGATGGAGCAAGCGTACCGTTTACTTAATTCGCCTGAATCAAAAGCTTTTAACTTAAGTACCGAACCCAAAGATATTTATGATATTTATAATACCAGTCGGTTTGGATTGGGTTGTTTGCTAGCAAGAAGACTTGTAGAAAAAGGAGCTAGATTTATTTCTGTAACTACTGAATATGAACCATTTGTGGGTTGGGATACTCATGAAAACGGTCATACAAGATTAGTAAACATGAAAAAAATGATAGACGGTCCTGTGGCTCAGCTCATCAAAGATTTAGACAAAACAGGTCAACTAGATCGTACTTTGGTGCTATTGGCAAGTGAATTTAGCCGTGATATGATGGTAGAAGGTAAACCTGAATTTAAAGTAAAAGAGCAAGTTAAACAGCCAGATATTTTGAATGACATTAAATTTTATGGAATGCACAGGCACTTTACCGATGGAGGTTCTGTATTGATGTGGGGAGGTGGAGTAAAAAAAGGATTTGTTTATGGTAAAACTGCCGACGAACGACCTTGTAAAACCATCGAAAATCCTATAAAAATAGCTGAGCTTCATCAAACCATTTACCATACGCTTGGTATAAAACCCGAAACTCAATTTGAAATAGAAAAAAGACCTTTTTATACCACACCAGACGGAAAAGGGAAAATGGTAAAAGAGCTTTTAGCTTAAGGAAAAAGTAGAAATAATTAGTGACTATCATTAAAAAAGGCGTTCGAAAGTTACCAAAAACTTTTGTAAAAGAAGTTTACGATCGGATGTTGGACGATAGTTTCTGTTCCCCAATTAGAAATCTGGCATTGGTACTGCATACTTTGGTAGAAACCGTCCCGATAAATCCTCAAATTGCGGGATTAACACTAGCTCTTAATGGTATTTTGAGCAATAAATCACTTTACTTAAATACACAAAAACTTTCTTTTTCAATGCTGGCAATGGGCAAAATATTGAAGTCTAAAAAAATCTACTTGAAAAGCAGAAATTTACTCTGAAGGCAAGCTGATAAGAACCATAGAGGGCAAAGGCCAATGGATAGATTTAATAAAATATCCTAAAGGCATCAGCGTAAAATCTATAAATGACAATCTATATTATTATTTTGAGTCGGAAGGCATCAGAAAAGATAATAAATTTATAGCCGAAGACAAGTTTTTGAAAGCCCGCCGCTCCTACTTTACTCGATCAGGCGAGGCGATAAAATGCCCAATTTTTAAACAAAACCAATTGGTGATAGTAAGGCTGACTATTAGTGCTCAAGCTGGCTTGATGATAATATAGACAACGTAGTGCTGACTGACATTCTTCCAACAGGACTAGAAATAGAAAACCCAAGGTTGGTGAAGACCACGACATGCCATGGATCAAAAACGCCTCAAATGCCACCTATTTCGACATCCGAGAAGACAGAATCAACTATTTTGTAAATGTGGACAACACATAGCGGCATTATTTTTACCTAGCAAGAGCAGTTTCCAGAGGCACATTTATGCAGGGCCCAGTTTCGGCTGACGCTATGTGTAATTCCAATTTGAGGAGTTATTGGGGAGGCGGGGCTGTGGTGGTGAATTGATGGTAAAATTTGAGATTTACAGTTGACAAATTTTTAAATTTGTTAGCTGTAAATATTCTTTAGAATTAATCCTTTAAGATAATATTGTGTTACCAAAAATTAAGTCAATAGAAGCACTTCCAAATTATATAATATAGGTTGAATTTGAGTCTTCGGCTCAAAAGCAATTATCCGTTTTACCCTATTAAAATTATACCGTTTACAATCCGCTTAACGATGATTTTTTTTAATTCAGTAAAAGTTAAATATGACACAGTAGTTTGGGGCAAAAATGAAGAGCTAGATTTTGACCCATATATCATTTATTCTGAAGGAGTTTCGGTTGGAATACTTCATTTTTGAATTCAAATTTTTTTAAAAAAATCCGGTTTGATTTCGATAAGGAATTATCTTGATGACATTTGTGTACTTCGTTTTGAAGACCAGCTGTCGCTCTTATATAATCTGAAGATTATTAAAGGTAGGATAGTTTTGAAAACATAATTTCCAAACCTCTTCACAGTAAATCAGACATAATATTAAACCCTAACTCCGCATCTATTTTAGGTTGCCTATTTCGATTTTCATAAATAGGTCATTTGTTTTTTTTGTAATTTCAGAAATACACCAATGTCCTGATATTTTCATTTTGTAGATTGATTTTGCTATTTCAATTATATCTCTTGGTGAGTAGTTATTTAAAAGTTTTGCGTTTTTTAATCTTGTAAACAGCCTATAATAGGCTATCATAGCTATAAAATTGGCAGCCAACCAGCCTTCTAGCACGTTTCTATCTTGTATATACATTAGGTCGGCTTTCAAAAAGTTTTTGTAGCCATCAAACATAGTTTCCACTTCATTTCTTTGTTTATATGCTTGATATATTTGGTCTGCATTTAAGTCTTCTAAAATAGAATAGGTGTGAGTAAGTGTGCCGAAGCTGACTAGTTTTTGATAATATTTTTCAATAGTATATTCTTCTGGCTTTGAAACAATTCTTTGCAGATAATCACTTTCTTCTTTTGTACGAAGTTTTTCATCTAAAAATGTTACTAGTTTCATGGAATCTCTTTCATATTGGTAATACCAAATTATTCTTTCTTGATAAATAAAATAGGTTTTGAGTTCCAATTTAAAATTGGCTTTGAGTAAAGGCTCAAAATCAATTAGTTTATTGTTGCGATGTAGAGGTATTATGTATTGCAGATTTTCTTTTTTGAGTTCGTTGATGTTTTGAATACTAAAAAATCCTTTGTCTGCAATATATATTACATCTTTAATATTCATTTCTTTGATACAAAGTGACATGGACTTTGAGTCAGTAATGTTGCCATTAATGAGCCGAAAGTAGACGGGTTGCTTCAAATGTGCGCAAAACAAGTACATCAGCCTTACTTGTGGGTCGTAGTCATGGTCAGGATTGTAGCCTTTTGCATTGATGGCAAGCTGTTCAGACATACTAGTGGCATGGGTTGAGTCCATCATTACAAATTTATTGCTGTGGGTTTGGGGTGCATTCAGCATCGCCTTCATCCATTCTACCAATTTTTCACGATTTTCACCTACCTGTTTCAATGCATTAGAAATATGTTTATCAGAAATATTTTTTTTCAACCAGAACTCAGAGCAAAAGTCATGAATATGGTAATTAGAAGCTCTTTTTATGGGCGATTGATAAGCCCAGCGCATCATGGAAAAAGAAAGTATAGTTTCACCAATTGTTTCACCAAAATAGGCTTTAAAGCTGGCTATCTCTTCTGCAATTAAAGTTGAGAAAAGGTTGTAGACTCCAAAAGTTTTAATATCTACTTTGGGAATAATACTGGCTTTTTGTCTGATAGTATCTTTATCAGATGCTATAAAGCCATTTTCTTCGGTTATTTTACCCAAAAGGCATAAAGTATTTTTGTCAGTACGCTTCTTTTCAGGATTATACTTATACTCTACTAGGTATTTATAATAGGTTCCATTGATTAATCTAATTTCGGTTCGAGGCTCCTTAAAAGGTAAAGCCCATTCTGGGAGATACATAAACACTCTATTTAGGTTGTCTAAAATTACCACAAAAAAACCAACAAAACAAGCATTGTGTTGGTTTTTTTGCTATTTATTTTCTTAGACGGCGTAAAACGTTGCGGAGTTAGGGTTTAAAAATTTCCCCTCCGCACATTTTAAAAAAATAATTTTAGCCAGCCGCACATTGGCACATTTGCAAAACCGCACAAGCCGACACACGACCCAAGTTTTGCAAAAGAGCCAATTTCCCAACGCTCAAAAAAAAGAATAAAAAAGTAATCCACTTTCAAAAAAGTGTTTTATATTTGTCAAATATTGACAAGTCTAAATTAACAAGTCGAATGAAAACCAGTTTTGGAGAATATATCAGGAAATTAAGGACAGAGAACGGAATGACTTTGACACAGTTAGCCGCTCAACTGGAATTGGACTCAGCTAATTTGAGCAAGATTGAAAACGGAAAAAGAGAATTTGACGAGAAACGACTTGAAAAACTAGCAACAGTTTTCAGTCTAAAACTTGACGACATCAAAACAGAATTTTTTAGCGACCTTTTCGCAAAAAAGATTTACGAAAACAATTGCTCAATGGAAACTCTGATGGTAGCAGAGGAAAAAGTAAATTACCTAAAAAGTAAGAATGTAAAACAAGGAGAAATAAAGTTTAAAACGAATGAGTAAAGTGAAACCGACAGTTATAGATTTATTTTGCGGTTGCGGAGGACTTTCGTATGGCTTTATTGAGGCTGGTTATGACGTTGTACTTGGTATTGATCATTGGCAAGATGCCATAAAAACCTTTGAACACAATCACAAAGGCTCAACAGGTTTAGTTGCAGACTTATTTAACGAAACACCAAAAGAAATAAGCAAAAAGACAGGAATAAAAAAAGCTGACATCATTATTGGAGGTCCGCCTTGTCAAGGCTTTTCTATTGCAGGAAAAAGAATTGTAGATGATGAAAGAAACAAACTGTATAAATCATTTGTGAGCTTTGTGGAGTTTTACAAACCACAAGTTTTCTTAATGGAGAATGTACCTAACATTGTTTCTATGGGACAAGGAATAGTAAAAGAAACAATAATAAAAGACTTTGAAAATTTAGGTTATAAAGTTGTTTGTAAAGTTTTATTGGCTTCTGAATTTGGAGTTCCTCAAAATAGAAGACGTGCATTTTTTATTGGAACAAAAAATAACAAAGAATTTATTTTTCCAAAGTCAACAACAGAAAACCCAGTAAATGCGAAAGATGCGATTTCTGATTTACCCGAGAAGTCTTTGGCAGATGGAACGAAGTATAAAACAGAACCAAAATCTGATTATCAAAAACTAATTAGAGAAAAATCTGCTGGGATTAATAATCACGAAATTACCAACCACAGCGAACAAACGACAAGTATAATTTCGTTAGTGCCTGATGGCGGAAATTATAAAGATTTACCCGAAGAATTGCGAAAAACAAGAAATGTAAATATTGCTTGGACAAGGCTAAACAGCAAAAAACCAAGTTTCACAATAGACACAGGACATAGACATCATTTTCATTACAAATTTAATCGTGTGCCGACAGTAAGAGAAAGTGCAAGAATTCAATCATTTCCTGATACTTTTATTTTATTAGGAAGCAAAACAAGTCAATATAAACAAGTTGGGAATGCTGTTCTTGATGAAATAAAATTTAAAAAATGTGCATAATATGAAACATAAGGAAATAGAGTTTGATGATATTGTGATTGAAGAAAATGGCACTTGGTCACAGATATGCGATAGTTGTATTGAAAACCATATTGATTCTGATTTTTTGGATGAATTACCAATTGCTAATCTGATTTGCGGAGTAAAAGGCTGCAATAATGAAGCAACACACTACATAGATTTTAAGTATGAGAAACAATTGGACCAGAGATGAATTGATTTTAGCATTTAACCTGTATTGCAAATTGCCTTATGGTCAATTCAATAATAGAAATGCTGAAGTAAAAAAATTAGCTGACATACTCGGCAGGTCTCCTGGTGCAATTGCATATAAATTAGTAAACTTTGTTAGTCTCGACCCTAAACAAAAATTATTAGGAAGAAAAGGAGCAACAAATATTGGTAAGTTAGACAAAGAGATATTTTTTGAATTCACTCAAAATTTTGATGAATTATTTGTTGAAAGCGAAAAATTACTCGAACAGAAAACAAGTGTTATTGTAGAAATCCCTTTTGGTATAGAGATTAAAATAGATGAATCAAAAAAAGGTGAAAACAAAATTCGTGTAACTACAGCAAGAACAAACCAAGATTATTTCAGAGCAATTGTGTTATCAAACTACACGTTTGGTTGTGCATTAACTGGAATAAGTATTCCTGAACTATTAATAGCGTCACACATAAAGCCTTGGTCGCAAGACGAAAAGAATAGATTAAATCCTGCTAATGGAATTTGTTTATCAGCAACCTTGGATAGAGCATTTGACAAAGGGTTAATTAGCATCAACAAAGATTTTGAAGTTATTTTTTCAAATAAATTAACACGATATTCAAAAGAAGCATTTTTTGAAACTGAAATTAAAAGGTTTGAAAATATTAGGATGAATTTACCTATCAAATTTCTTCCCGGAGATGAATTTATTGAATATCACAATGATGTTGTTTTTCAGAAGTAATTGCGTGAGGGATAGAAGTGGAAAGCCCACAGCGAGGAACGAGCGAGGACTTGGAACGGATAGCCCGACCCGTAGGGACACGCCCAAAAAATATTATAAAGGAAATTACAAACCCTGAAATTTTAGCAGTTGAAGAAACTTGGTTTTCTTTTGTTAATCGGTTTGATGGTATAGAAGCCTTTGCTTCACATCTTGACCAAGAAGAGCAAGAAAATATTTCAAACTTGATTCAAGGATATTATTCTCGAATGACTGGCGACAGAAAAGTTCCTACAAAAATCATTGGAGATTATGGAGAAAGTTTGATTTTGGCTCACGAATACTTGAGAACCAAAGAAAAATCAAACAGACAACACTTGATAAATAAAATCCCTACTCCGCTTGGGGTTGGTTACGATATTCAAAGCGTTGAATTAGAAAAGAAGAAACGCTATATCGAAGTAAAAACAACGAAGTCAAGAAAAGCCATTAACAACAATCGCTTTAAACTTACACCAAACGAATGGGACACAGCCGAAACAATGGGCGATAATTATTTCATTTATTACTTAGTAGTAAATGACGATACCAAAAACATATTTATGATTCAAAACCCTGTTAAACAATATGAACAAGGGAATTTGATAGTTGATAAAAATTTAGTTGTTGAATTTTCTAAAACATCAGGGCAATGGGAAAGGCTATTGGAAATAAGAAACTAAAAGTAACTTCATTATTCTGGTGATGCGGAGGAATGGATTTAGGAATTCAAGGAGATTTTAATTTCCTTGGAAAGCATTTTGAAGAATTGCCTTTTGAAGTTGTTTATGCAGCCGATAATGACAGCTATGCAACCGCCATTTATAACAGCAATTTTGAACATAAATGTGAAACCAAAGATGTTAGAGATATTGAACCGAGTAAAATTCCTGACCACGATATTTTATTGGGCGGATTTCCTTGTCAATCATTTTCAATAAGTGCTCAAAATCCGCCACGACTTGGCTATAAAGATGATAGAGGAAAACTGTTTTTTGAAATGGTTAATGTTTTAAAAGAAAAAAAACCTCGTTTTTTCATTGGCGAAAATGTAAAAGGTCTTTTATCAGCAAACAAAGGACAGGCATTTCCAATGATTGTAAAAGAATTTGAAAAAGCAGGATATTACATTCATCACAAACTTTTAAATGCTTCTGAATTTGGTGTGCCACAAAAGCGAGAAAGAGTGTTTATTGTTGGTTTCAGAGAATTTGATGATTATTTCAATTTTCGTTTTCCAAAACCCAACACACTCAATGGCTCAAAAGTTAAACTAAAACAAGTGATTGACACCAAAGCTGACCTTGACGATAAATGGTTTTTCAGTCAAAGAGCAGTTGATGGAATGCTTCGTGTTCGTGAAAAAATGAATAAAGGCAGAGTTCAGGACTTGGAGCAACCTTGCAATACCATTAGTTCACATTTGGCTAAAGTAAGTTTAAACGGAACAGACCCCGTTTTGATGGTTGACGGAAAATATAGAAGATTTACACCGAGAGAAGCAGCAAATATTCAATCATTCCCCGAATCATTCAAATTAGATGTTGTTTCAGAAAACAGACAATACCGAGCAATAGGAAACGCAGTTCCACCAGTTTTGATGTGGCACGTTGCAAACGCTTTGGTAAAATGTTGTTCGGTTGAAGAACCAAAGGAAGTAAAAGAGAAAAAAGAAGAGCTTATAAATCAAGAGATATGAACAGACAATCAGTAGAATCCTCAAACCTTGCATCTATTGGATATGATGCAGAAAATGAAATTCTTGAAATAGAATTTAACCACGGTGGAGTTTATCAATATTTTGATGTTCCAGAGAATGTCTATAAAGAATTGATGAATGCTGAATCACACGGGAAATATTTTGTGCATAATATTAAGGATGATTATGAATATCAAAAAATGTAGAAATGGAAAGATATAAAAACTTAGGTGGTAATTCAAATGTATTAGGTTATGAAATAGGACAAAATTTTATTTCTGTTTTGTTTAAAGGAGGAAAAAAGACATATATATATAGCTATGGTGGTAAAGCTGGAAAATTTCACGTTGACAAAATGAAACTTCTTGCTAGTTCAGGTTCGGGTTTAAATGGTTATATTAAAACTTACGTTATATAAACCGCAATAAATAAACTGACATAATAAAAAATGTATTATCTTTGTACAAAATAAAGATGATATGAATAAAAGAGGTAAACCAGTAGATATTTCGGCAATAAATTGTGCCGATTTAGAAGAATGGATTAAAAGTAGTGCTGACAGACAGAGTGCAATAAAGTGTCAGGCTTTAATTGCGTTGTCTAAAGGAGTTAGTGTAAGTGATGTTTGTATAGTTCTTAATGTCACTCGTGAAACATTGAGTCAATGGCGTAAGCGATTGTCTTCGCAAGGCATAATTGGTTTATGTACAAAATCAGGAAAAGGTCGCAAAAGTGGTCTAACAAAGGAGATAGAAGTCGATCTAAAAGTTCAGCTACTTAAAACTCCAGCAGAATTAGGATTCACTCAGGCAATCTGGGATGGAAAATTGGTTTGTAAGTACATAAGCGATAAGTACTCACAAATAATTGCAGTTCGCACAGCGCAGGATTGGTTGATAAAAATTGGATTTACCAGACAGAGACCAAGATATAAATTCAACAAAGCTGATGAAGAGCTAAATGAACAATTTTTGACTGATGTAAAAAAAAACTTCTTGAACAACAAGAAGATGAAGTGATTTTATTCTCTGACGAAGCAGGAATTAAATTAGAACCAAAACTTGGTAGTGTATGGTCGTTGAAAGGTGAACAACCCAAAATACCAACGAATAGTAGCTGGGCAAGAGTCAATTTAACTGGGTTTGTAGATCCAGTCAGAGGAACTATAATGGTCAATACGATGGTTAAAGGAAATTCTGAAAATTTTGTAATACAGTTAGGATTAATACTGGAGGCAAACAAAGAGATGAGAATGATAACGATTTATGTTGACAATGCAAAATGGCACAAAACGAATTTAGTCAAAGAATGGATTGTGAATAATCCGTCAGTTAAATTGGAGTTTTTGCCTAAATATGCTCCAGATGTGAATCCTATTGAGAGACATTGGTGGTTCTTAAGAAAACATACAACTCAGAATGTATTATTCGATTCATGGGAGAAGTGCTGGGATGCTATAAAATTTCATTTTGATAATTTGAACCCAGAAAAAATTATCAGATTATGTCAGATTTAATTTTACGCTATATATAA
>JANOMP010000259.1:0-6507 GCA_031420365.1 Cytophagaceae bacterium | reverse complement strand
AGTTCCATATTTAAAGGAAGGTGCAGGTGTAGTTACAACAAGGGCGCATGTTCATTATGTTGTAACAGAATATGGCGTAGCTTATTTGTTCGGAAAAAATTTAAGGCAACGCGCAATGGCTTTACTAAAAATTGCTCACCCTTTGCATAGAGAATGGTTAGAAAATGAAATAATTAAACGATTTGGAAAATAGTTCATTAATGAAAGTAGCAGTATATAGTACACACAAATTTGAAAAAGAATACCTGGAGAAAGCCTTCAGCGGAAAACATGATGTAAAATACATCAGCAGTCCACTTACCATTGAAACTGCATCTCTCGCTGATGGAAATGAAGCTGTTTCGATATTCGTGAGTGATAACGCGCATCTGCACCTGTGCTTCAAATTTTGAGCAAAATTGGTGTTAAATTTCTAGTGTTGCGTTCCGCAGGTTATAATCATGTGGATCTTGCAGAGGCGAAAAAGCTCAATATAAAAGTAGCCCGTGTTCCCGAATATTCTCCTTATGCTGTGGCCGAACATACAGTTGCCCTTATGCTTGCATTAAATCGAAAACTAATACGTGCTCACAACAGAGTAATGGAACAGAACTTCTCATTGGATGGATTAGTTGGTTTTGATATGAACGGAAAAACCGTAGGCATTATAGGAACAGGAAAAATAGGAAGCGTAGCTGCAAAAATCTTACATGGATTTGGGTGTAAAATTCTTGCATACGATCAGGTTGAAAGCGAAGAATTAAAACAGAAATACAATGTAACCTATACAGATTATGAAACCCTTCTCAAGCAATCTGACATCATTACTCTTCAAATTCCGCTGACAGAAAAAACAAAATTCATTATTAATAAGCACAGTATTGAAATAATGAAAACGGGCGTAATGCTTATTAATACAAGTCGTGGAAAACTTGTCAATACAAAGGATGTGATTGAAGAACTTAAATCTGGTCACATTGGCTCATTTGGTATTGATGTTTATGAAGAAGAAGAAGGATTGTTTTTTGAAGACCATTCTGAAGATATTTTACAGGACGATACAATTGCCCGCCTAATGTCCTTCCGAAATGTTCTTATTACCAGTCACCAGGCATTTCTGACAGACACAGCATTAAAAAACATTGCAAAAACGACCGTTAATAATCTGGATTGTTTTGGAAAATCAGATGATAATAAAAACGAAATTAAAATTTGAGAATGGAAAATGGAACCAGCAAATAAGCTTACCCAAGAAGATAACTTTACGCCATTACTTTAATTCGAAATATATTTATACGGTTTCAAATCTATTTATACGACAACAGAAAAGCAATTCGCCAACGACAACTAACATATCATCCAACGCTTTTACGACCGTCAATTTTTTACTCTTACCAATCTGAATAAGGATTATGTTGTAGTTTTTGAAAAATATTTAGAAAATTATTTTGCTTCTGGAAAGTTGACGGACAAGGCTCTTCCTACTGTTGCTCATTGTGGCGAAGCCCTAAATATGTCAGCTCGATATTTAAGCGATTTGCTAAAGATAGAAACAGGAAGAAGTGCAAAAGACCATATTCACGATTTTATAATTGAGAACGCAAAAACATTGTTGCTTGGTTCTAACACATCTGTGAGTGAAGTTGCATTTAGTTTAGGTTTTGAATATCCCCAACATTTTGCTAAACTATTCAAACTAAAAACAGGACAGAATCCTACATATTTTAGAACATTGAATTAAAACCACTGGCAATATGTATAATCGCATGAAAGTGTACCACCGCTAATTGAAATGTAGGTTTTTGTAGCTTAGAAGTGGGGGTTTGATACCTTTAATTGAAAATTCTTATGGTATTTAAAATGGCATCTTAATAAAAACCATTAACTATCCAGCCAAAAAAAAGTAGAAAAAAATAATTGGAGATATAGTGGAGATATAGATATAAAAAAACTCTAACTAATTTATTATAATATAGTTAGAGTTTAACTAAGTGGAGACGCAGGGAGTCGAACCCTGGTCCGAACACGGCTACTGTCAAGCCTTCTACATGTTTATTCGGTCTTAATTTTAGAGATTGGGAAGCCGTCCGAAGTACCTAACCCAAGCCTTATCTTCTCGTTTACTATTCTAAAGTCAGAAGTCCGCTTTAAAACGCCTCTCTATTTTCGACGCTCCTGAATCTCCCGCAACAGAGGTTAGCAAAAGAGGAACGATGGCAAATGCTAATTTACTCCGAAATTAAGCAGCCATGGCATACGATGTATTGCCTGATATTGTTCGGTAGATTTTTTAAATGGAGACCTTCCACCAACTCCATACATGCTTATACTCGCAATGGCGGCATGCCGTCAAAACCGGTCGTCCCCATTGATGTAATACTAATGCGGTTAAATCAAATTTAGTTCCCTATTTAATAATTTTTTACTGGTGTCCGAGAAAAAATAAAAATAAAATGAATTCCTTTGATCACAAAATCGGGACACCGAACCATGACCATTTTAAAAATTTGATTTGGAGAATTTTTGAATAAATCCTAAATAGCATATAATCAAATTTACAAGGGGAGCACCGAGTCTGGTATATTCGATTCGACGTACCAATTTGTGAATGTTTTTTTGCTTGGATCTTTCGGCTTTTTCGAACGGGTACGACGCGGAAATTAAGGCCGTCTGCAGGACACACAACATATAAAACTTAGGGGGTCATTTTTAAAATTCTTAAAAATAGGCCTTGAATAGTCATTTAACAAGCATTTTTAATAAATTTTAAATTTGGTCGGATTATAGTAATATTTTTTTACTGGTGTCCGAGAAAAAATAAAAATAAAATGTATTCCTTTGATCACAAAATCGGGACGCCGAAACGTGACCATTTTAAAAACTTGAAGTGGAGAATTAATATCAAATCTTAAATAGCTAATAATCAAATTTTAAAGGGGAACGCCCTTTAGGTTTATTCGATTCGAGGGCGTACCGATTTGTGAATGTTTTTTTGGTGGGACGCCACTCCGATTCTTTTTTCGATTGGACAGGCATACCTGCGGTGCGTCGAAACGCAAAAGTAAGGCCGTCCGCAGGACACACAAAGAATAAAACGGAGGGGGTATTTTTTGAAAATCAGAAAAATGGTCCCGATTCGGCGACCCGATTGAATAGTCATTTGATCAGGATTTTTAATAAATTTTAAATTTCGTCGGATGCCAGTAATATTTTTATATATTCAGGTATGAATTTTACTTATTAATTTGCCATAAACAAAAATAAACTAGCGAGATAGATCTAAATATTTAAAAAAAAATGTCAATTAGTCGTATTGTAAACTAAAAAAAATAAGCCATAATGGCAGCTGTTTGTTAATAAACCCCTAGTTTCAAGCCAAAATTTCCGATATATTACATTCGCACCAAATTTGATACTATAGTTACATCTACAAAGCAATTTTAAATACGCCGAAAAATAAAACCGAAACTAAAAATAAAAGCTAAATAGACATGAATTTCAATCAATACACCATCAAGTCACAAGAGCTTATACAGCAAGCCGCACAGATAGCTCAAGGATTTTCTCAACAAGCCATAGAAACTGGCCATTTGCTTAAAGTCATATTAGAAGAAGAACCTAATACATCTTCATTTTTGTTAAAGAAATACGGAATAAGTCCGGAGGCTTTTCTTAAAAAACTGGATCCAATTGTGGAGGCCTACCCACGAGTTTCAGGAGGGAATCAACCATTTTTGGGCAACGACCTCAACAAGGCAATGACAAAAGCTTTGAGTTATTTGAAAGAATTTGGAGATGAGTTTGTAAGTGTGGAGCTTTTGTTTTTGGGTATTTTGGGAGGAAACGACCAAACAGCAAGTTTGCTAAAAAAAGAGGGAATAAAAGAGATAGATATAAAAAAAGCAATTATTGAATTAAGAGGAAAAAATAAAGCAGTGAAAGATCAAAACGCAGAAAACAAATACCAAGCCCTGGCTCGTTACAGCAAAAACCTGAATGATTTAGCGGAGCAAGGCAAAATTGACCCCGTGATAGGAAGAGATGAGGAGATTAGGAGGGTTTTACAGATTTTATCAAGACGAACCAAAAACAACCCCATGTTGATTGGTGAGCCTGGTGTGGGTAAAACTGCCATAGTAGAAGGCCTCGCTCAGCGTATCGTTCAAGGTGATGTACCCGAAAATTTGAAGTCAAAAATCGTGATTTCTTTAGACATGGGCTTGCTAGTAGCTGGTGCTAAATACAAAGGTGAGTTTGAAGAACGTTTAAAAGCCGTCATCAAAGAAGTTACAGATTCTGAAGGCGAAATTATACTCTTCATTGACGAAATACACACACTTATTGGCGCAGGTAGTGGTGGCGAAGGAGCAATGGATGCCGCCAATTTACTTAAACCCGCATTAGCTAGAGGTGAATTGCATGCAATAGGTGCTACAACTTTGAAGGAATACCAAAAATATATAGAAAAAGACAAAGCTCTTGAAAGGCGCTTTCAAACAGTAGTGGTAGATGAACCTAATGTAGCTGACGCCATTTCAATTTTAAGAGGAATCAAAGAAAAATACGAAGTTCACCATGGAGTTAGAATTCAGGACGATGCCGTCATAGCCGCAGTGGAACTTTCCAACAGATATATTTCTGATAGATTTTTGCCAGATAAAGCGATCGACTTAATGGACGAATCAGCTGCCAAGTTACGTTTGGAAATGGATTCAATGCCCGAAGCAATGGACGAGCTCCGCAGACGTATTATGCAATTGGAGATTGAAAGAGAGGCCATTAGACGTGAAAATGACAAAGAGAAAGAGAATAATTTGAGCAAAGAAATAGCCGAACTTAACGATACTTTTAATAGCCTAAAAGCTAAATGGGATGCAGAAAAAGGTAAAGTGAATGAGGTAAGAACATTAAAAGAGAAAATAGAACATCTAAAATTTGACGCCGACCAAGCGGAAAGAGCGGGTGACTATGGCAAAGTGGCTCAGATTCGATATGGTCAATTGCCCGAAGCCGAAAATCGTTTGGTGGAATTAGCAGCAAATACCAATGCAACAGATAATTTAATAAATGAAGAAGTTACGGCAGAGGACATCGCTTTGGTAGTAGCCAAATGGACTGGAATACCAGTTTCAAAAATGTTGCAAAGTGACCGGGAGAAATTACTTCATCTCGAGGCAGAGTTAGAGAAACGAGTAGCTGGACAAAAAGAAGCCATAGAATTGGTCTCAGATGCTGTGAGACGATCACGTGCTGGGATGCAAGACCCTAAAAAGCCAATTGGTAGCTTTTTGTTTTTAGGTAGCACAGGCGTAGGTAAAACGGAGCTGGCAAAAACTTTGGCCAATTACCTATTCAATGACGACAACGCTATGGTGCGAATTGACATGAGCGAGTACCAAGAAAAGCATACCGTAAGCCGCTTGGTAGGGGCTCCTCCTGGATACGTGGGATATGACGAGGGCGGTCAACTCACTGAAGCCGTAAGACGTAAACCATATAGTGTGATATTGCTAGACGAGATAGAAAAAGCTCATCCAGATGTATGGAACGTGCTTTTGCAAGTATTAGACGATGGCCGTTTGACAGACAATAAAGGTCGTGTAGCCAACTTCAAGAACACCATCATCATCATGACCTCAAATATTGGCTCGCATTTTATACAAGAAAAATTCTTGGAATCTCTCAAAGGTGCACCTGATGCTTGGGAGAAATATTTTAAAGATGAAGCTAAAGACCAAGTGATGGAATTACTAAAAGCTAGTGTAAGACCTGAATTTCTGAACCGAATTGATGAAATTGTACTTTTTGACCCTTTAGGTAGAAATGAAATCAGAAAGATTGTTTCTATTCAGTTTGACACCATAAAGGCCAGACTTCAAGAACAAGGTATTTTAATTGAAGCTTCTAAAGCAGCACTCGATAAATTAGGAGAAGAAGGTTATGACCCAGTTTTCGGAGCGAGACCTCTGAAAAGAGTTATACAAAGGAACATCATGAACGAACTTTCAAAAATGATTCTTGCTGGAAGCATCAATAAAGAGGCCATCATTGTACTAGATGTTGATGATGAAAATAAGTACAAATTTGAGAATTTGCCTGAGATAAGTATTGCGTAAATTAGTGGTGAATTGTGAGTACTGAAATGTGAGTGTTGAGTGATTTTGCTGTTTTTAGATTTTAATAGGTTTTTTATAGGGTTTAGTGGAATATGGTTAGACACCCTCGGTTCTTTGAGTTGGGGGTGTTTTTTTGATTAGGTAAAATTGAAATTGATTGAGGTTAAAGTATTATCGGCAGAATAAAAAATCGGATTAACTTTTATTCCCTATTAATTTTTAGTATTTTTCGATGCGTTATTTAGGGTCTGCAGGAAGTTTTAAGTGATTATTTATCAGACTTTTAAAAGTAAAAAGTCTCGAAATAATTCAAAGAATTTGAATATATGAGGCTTTTTTTGTAATTTGTGGTACTAAAGTATAATTACAAATCGAAGATACCCTGTTTTCTCTAGACTCCCTATATTCTCAT
>JANOMP010000258.1:0-2565 GCA_031420365.1 Cytophagaceae bacterium | reverse complement strand
GTTTCAGAGGGGGCTTCAAACATATTGCCCATATTAATTCCTCTTCCAAGTTTTTTGTTCAACTCGAAGATTGGAGTTTGAGCTTTGGCGATTTTTACTCCCAATAAAAACACAAGTAAAAACCAATAACGCATGTATTTCTTATTTTTTAATAAAATTAAAAATAAAATTGATTAAATCCTAGATTCAATTAATAATAAGAGCCTTTTTGAATTATTGTTTTCAAAAAGGTTTTATTTAAAAATATTTCTCCATTCTAAATCCTGTAATGCCAGAATTATTAATATTTAAACAAATTGCTTCACTACATTTTTGATATGTTCTGCATCGTATGCTTGGGCTTTCCAAGTATCTAATTTCTTGTTCATTATTTTAAATCAAAGGCTTGGAAACAAAGACATTAAAATCATAACTGGACAGCCAAAAGGTAACTGAGAACTTTCATCAAAGTGTCGCAAAACTTGGTATAGTCTTGGAGTTCTATTTTATAATTTATGGACTTTTTTTATATAAAACGTCTTGTCATTTTTTAGAGCCAAATAATAGGTTCCTGATTTTAGATGCTCCAAATTGATTTTCTTTAATTGATTTGCGCTTTTTTTATTGTGAAAAATTTTATGCCCCAATGTATCGAAAATTAATATTTCGTTTATTTTTTCTTCTTCTTCTATAGTTATTTCTGTTTCAAATGGATTAGGATAAACTTTAATATTGCTATTTATTTCATTACCAAGAACAAGTTTATTTGATTCTATAGTTTCCAATACTTCTTCCACTTTAATGTTTGCAATTGAAATTTTTGCAATATTTAATCCTAAATCAAATACAATTCTACTTTTTGAATCATCTTCAGAGGTCATCACGAAACTATAAGAAAACGTATTTTTAGTTTCTGATATAGTAAATCCCTTGTATCCAGAATAGGCATTATAAGGATCGGATGCTTTACCAATATAATTTGTTAATCCAATTGGTTTGTCAGCTTGAGCTTCAAAAGATACCAAATAGCGTTTGCCTTTTTTTAAGGGAATATTTGGTTTTAGAAATTGAAAATGCCAAGCATTTGTTGATGATTTTGTTATATTAATATTAGCCTGACCATTGGAGGTATTAAAAGTTCCTGAGGTTTGTGGTTGAACGGCTATTGACCATCCATTATCTCCATTTGTAAAATTGCTTTCGTAGAGAATTGTGGTTGCTAAAACTGTAGCCTCTGCCATTTTGTTTGTTAATAGAGCATCGACTAATGGCGTAAGATATTGATTTGTGGTCGGATTGAAAATGCCAAATCCAGCACTGAATTCCCAGTATGCCCAGCTAAAGCCTTGAAGATCAAACCATCTTGCTAAAAAATTACTCCATTTAACTCTACTTTCTAAGTCGGCTTTACTGTAAGACCCAAACTCTCCGATGTGTATAGGGAGATTATTTTGTTTTGTAAAACTTTTTAAATATTCAAATTGACTAATAATTTCGTTTCTTTCCAAGTTTGTATTTTCCCATTTTGTACCTAACCATTTTTTTGAGTCGCCGCCAACCCATTCCGCCCCTTGATGGGTAAAATTAAAAGGATCATAATAATGAATACTCAGAATGATATTATTGTCTTTTGGTATTTTTAAAGAAGAAACGCCTGCCAAGCCACCCCAATTCGAAGTTCCCATCAATACCGCTCTTGATGGGTTTGTTTTACGGATTTCGGTAAGTGCATCTGTAAAAAAAATATTCCATTTTTCAGCATTTAGGTTAGTGTTAGGTTCATTTAGAACTTCAAAAAGGATTCTTTCGTCGTAATTTTTGAAAAATGCAGAAATTTGGTTCCATTGGCTTAGAAATTTAGCCTTTTGAGAATCAGGATTAGCAAATAATGCTTCATGATGATGCATATTTAACACTACGTATAAATTCTCTTTTAACGCCAAATCTACGACATATTTAATTCTATTTAAAAATGTCGCATTTATGGTAAAAGGAGTAATTGGAGAAGCTCTTTCTGGTATGTCCCATCTTATGGGAATTCTTACATGGTTAAATCCTAATTTGGCAATTCTTGAAAAATAATCATCTTTAAAAGGGTTTCCCCATCCTGTTTCAGAGGGGGCTTCAAACATATTGCCCATATTAATTCCTCTTCCAAGTTTTTTGTTCAACTCGAAGATTGGAGTTTGAGTTTTGGCGATTTTTATTCCTAAAAATAATACAAGTAATAGCCAGTAACGCATGTGTTTCTTATTTTTTGATAAAATTAAAAATAAAATTGATTAAATTAATAATAAGAGCCTGTTTGAATTATTGTTTTCAAAAAAAACTTTTGACTTTAATAGTGAGAAATAAAAAATTGTTTGTAGTTGAGATAACCTATTTTTATCTCCTCAATAAATATATGTTTTAAATTAAAGTTTTAAGTTGAGAATCTTCGAATTTTTTTAAGGATAAAATTGGAGTTAAAAGCTACTTTTTTAGTATTTATGGCATTACAGGATTTAGAGTGGAGAAATATTCATTTGTGAAATCTTTTAGTAAAAAATAACTCATTGTTCCATTAATCACAAAAACGTCCGTATG
>JANOMP010000257.1:0-17767 GCA_031420365.1 Cytophagaceae bacterium | reverse complement strand
TCCAATGATTGGTTTTTTTTGTCTTTATAGCTTCCAAAAGCATTGTTTTTAAAACTGTTAATATATACAAAATCACCCCTTTGTAATGGGCTAATAATAATAATTTTAGCTTCAGAATTAAGCACTTTGAGTTTATCAATTATTACTCTAAACGAACCAGCCAATGTGGCGGCACCGGTATTGTTTTTAAAATCTTCTAAATTGCCTGAAGGAAGGCCAGCCCACCAATCATTAGTGCCCAAAAACACGGAATAAACATCCACTTTTTCAATTTTCAATGTTTCTATTTTTTGAGCAATTCTTTGGGCTGTCCAACCATTATGTCCTTGGTTAATATACTGTAAATCAGGCACAAAAGTCATCAATATGCTCACCGAAATCAGAGCAAAAGGTGGTAATTTTTTGATGAATGTAGGCCCTAAACCGAACGGGGAAATCCAAATAGAGCAAGAAGCCATTTTGCAAGAAGTAGCCTTGTGGAATTTCGCCAATTCGGAAGCCATTTATAAAGTAAAACCATTGCCCGTAATTCGAGAAGAAAATGTATGGTATACCCAATCAAATGATGAAAAATATATCTATGCCACCGTTACCCGCAGCAGCCCCGATGATTGGAAATATGGCGACAGAAAAGCCTTTGTTTTGACTCACATAGAAGGTAACGATAAAACAAAGGTCAGTATTTTGGGATATAAAGGCGAGCTGGTGGAGTATAAAAAAGATTTTGATACCAAAACATACCTATCGCCCACGCCAATTGGCTTAGTAATTAGTGCTGTAAACGGGCAGCGTTTTTACACCAATAACAAATGGCCAAATGCCGTAGTGTTAAAAATTGAAAATGCGAAATTCAGGAAATTAAATACAGTAAGATTAACGCAAAGCTTAATGGATGGAGCGAAGTGATTGCAATCACCTTTATGGTAGAAAAATATAAAGGTCAAATTAAAATAATGATGGTATTGCTAATTTAGCCAGACGCCAGTTGTTTTTATTATAGATTTCGCTCAAAGAGCTTTTAAGTAGTAATAGTAATGACGAATAATTTAATTGTCGAAAGTGAAAGTTTGTAAGTAAATAAATTCGTAAGTTAAAATTTAGTTTTCTAATTGTTCTCTGAATAAATCAGCCAAAACTATATATAATTTACAAATTTTGGCTGATAAGCATTTTTTATCCAGCCATAATTTTGTATTTTTACAGAAAAATGGCTGATTATGAAACGAATTCCAGAAATTATTGGTAGAAAAAAAGAGCAAGAAAAGCTCCAAAGGATTGTAGAAAGTAAAAAATCTGAGTTTTTGGCCTTATATGGAAGAAGACGTGTGGGCAAAACTTTTCTTATCAAAGAATATTTTAGTCAAAAATTTGCATTCCACATAACAGGACTTGCAAATGCAGATACACATCAGCAACTTTTCAATTTTGACACCGAAATTAGTCGGCAGTCTCCCCTTTTTTATGAATCACCTTCCAAAAACTGGCTAATCGCATTTCAACGATTAATTAGCCACATCGAAAGTAACACGCATCAAGAAAAAAAAGTTATTTTCATTGACGAACTTCCATGGTTTGATACAATAGGCTCTAATTTTATGATGGGCTTAGAGCATTTTTGGAATAGTTGGGCTACAAATCGGAAAGATATTTTACTGATAGTATGTGGCTCGGCAGCCTCTTGGATGATTAACGAGCTTATCAACAATACAGGAGGGCTACACAATCGTATCACACAAAAAATGAAAATTAGTCCTTTTAATTTACAAGAAACGGAGGAGATGCTTTTGGCTAAAAACGGTGTCTTTGACCGTTATCAGATTGTTCAACTCTATATGGCATTGGGGGGAATTCCCTACTATTTGGAAGCAGTACAGCCTCATTTAAGTGCAACACAAAATGTACAGGAACTTTTTTTTGAGACAGGAAGCTTATTGAGAAATGAATTTTTTAATTTGTACCGTTCCCTATATCGGAAACATGAAATATACGAAAAAATTGTTGAGGTACTTTCTACAAAAACCGCAGGAATGCAACGTAAAGAGATTATTCAACGTTCAGGAACGGCATCAGGAGGAACGCTTACTAAGGTATTATCAGATTTAGAAGAAAGTGGATTTATAAGTTCTTATCATTCGCTGGACGATAAATTAAAAAATATAACATACAGACTGTCTGACTATTACACTAATTTTTATTTTAAGTTTTTGAAAGGCAATAAGTTGCTTGGACAGAATGCTTGGCTAAATATGATTGATAATCCTGCACATAGGGCTTGGCAAGGATTTACTTTTGAGCAAGTTTGTATAGACCATATAAATTCCATAAAGAAGGCGTTGGGTATTAGCGGTGTGCAATCACAGAACCATTCATGGCGTGGCGGAATAGAAGAAAAATCTACACAAATTGATTTGCTGATTGATAGACGAGACCAAGTAATAAACTTATGTGAATGCAAGTTTTCATTGGACACCTTCACGATTGATAAATCATATTCGGAAAATTTGAGGTCAAAAATGGCCATATTCAAATCGGCAACTAACACTAAAAAAGCTGTGTATTTAACCATGATAACAAGCTACGGCGTTGATAAAAATAAGTACGCCAATCAATTGGTTCAAAATGAAGTAACAATGGACGATTTATTTAAGAAATAGCTCAAAAGCAAAGTGTTTTTCCTAAATTTATATCAATCAACCAAATATTTTGATAATATTTCACTGTCTACCGAATAAATTTAAAATTGATTAAAAACCTTTCCCCTATAACCATTAAATCGGAACGCCGAAACGAGACCATTTTTCAAATTTTCAAAAAAGATCCCCCTAAGTTTTATTCTTTGTGTGTCCTTCGGTCGGCCTTACTTTTGCGTTTCGACGCACCGCCTGTTTGCCGGTCCAATCGAAAAAAGCCGAAAGGTGGGACCCAAGCCAAAAAACATTCACAAATGGGAACGGCTAAGCGAATAAACCTGAAGGGCGTCCCCCTTTAAAATTTGATTATTAGCTATTTAAGATTCTATTAAAATTTTCCATTTCAAATTTTTAAAACGGTCACGGTTCGGAGGCCCGATTTTGTAATAAAAGGATTTCAATTTATTTTTATTTTATCTCGGATGCCAGTAATAATATTTCATCAGTATTTAATACTATTACAAGAATCCAAAAGCAAAAATATACTCATTTTTCATTGAAAAATACTCTTAAATAATTGAGCAATTTCAAAATGGATTCAGAAAGGTCAAACGATGCCATGCTTTGGAATCAGCCAAGTATCCTGTCGAAAGCATCTTTTAGTTTAAGATTATTATGATTCTAGCAAAATACCACAGGAATGACTAACCAAACGCCAACTGAATGGCGAAATTCTTAAAAATTGCTCATATTTTTTTACAATAAAATCAAACACCATAGTATTTGTTACAAACAATTAACAAAACACTATAGGATTTGTTACAAAAAAATTATATTTTTGCATAGGATTTGTAACATAAAATAAATTCAACAGAATGTTAATTACAAGAAAATCAGAGATTTACCTTCAGGAGTGGAAACTAAAATCAAATCGAAAGCCTTTGATATTAAGAGGTGCAAGGCAAGTGGGCAAATCTACATTGGTTAAAAACTTTGGAGAAAAGTATAAATATTATGTGCAACTAAACTTGGAAAAACCAAAGGACAGAAAATATTTTGAAACTGAAAGAGAAGTGAATGAAATTTGGCAGGAAATACTTTATGGAAAAAATATCCCCAATAAACCACATGAAACCTTGTTATTTATTGATGAAATCCAAGAAATTCCTCATGTAATAAAGCAATTACGATATTTTTATGAAGAATTACCTGAATTAAATGTAGTAGCTGCGGGTTCACTTCTGGAATTTGCCTTAGGAGAAGTAACATCATTCCCTGTTGGCAGGATTGAAGAACACACGATACATCCATTGGATTTCGAGGAATTTTTGATGGCAATCGGTGAAAATTCAGCGTTGGAACAATTGAAAAATATCCCTTTAAATAATTACGCTTATTCAAAATTATTTGAACTTTTTAAAAAATACCTTGTGATAGGCGGCATGCCAGAGGTTGTGAAACAATATGTTGAATCAAATTTTAGCCTTGTAGGTCTCAAAATAGTTTATTCTTCTATTTGGGATACTTATAAATCGGATATTGTGAAATATGCCAAAAATAAAACCGAAGGCAAAATTCTCAGGTATATTTTTGAAACAGCACCATTTAGTCGAGATAGAATAAGTTTTGCTGGTTTTGGTGGGTCAAATTATCGGTCAAGGGAAGTTGGCGAGGCATTTAGAGCATTAGATTTAGCCAAAATTATTTACTTGATTTATCCTACAACGCAAACAACCCCTCCACAATTGCCAGATTTAAGCCGCAAGCCCCGTTTACAATTTTTAGATACAGGGTTGATGAACTTTGCTTCAGAAATTCAAATTGAATTGATGCAGATAAGCAACCTTAGTGATTATTATAAAGGCTTTGTGGTAAATCATCTGATAACGCAAGAGCTTATTGCTCATCCCAATAGTAGGATTTTAAAGCCTCATTTTTGGGTGAGAGAAAACGCTAAGTTGAACGCTGAGGTGGACCTAACCTACAAATGGGATAATTTATTACTCCCCATAGAAGTAAAATCGGGTGCGAAGGGGGGGAGCCTTAAATCACTTCATGAATTTATGGATATTGCCCCTCATGCTTTCGCTATCAGGTTTTTAGGAAATAAGGTTTCGATAGAACAAGTAACTACTCGAAATGGAAAAACGTTTAGTCTGTTAAATATTCCTTACTTTGCTGTTTCACAATTAGATAGCTATATTGACTGGGGTATGAATGAGGTTGCCAATTTACAACAAAATTCATAACCTGGGTGGCGAAGGCTTGCAACACAAGGGTTTTAGGATTACTTCACCAACTGCACGAAGGATACCTTCGTACGTGTGGAAAGCGGTCTTTGACTGCAGAAACTGGTATGATAAAATAAAACATTTGATGGTAAGATCTAAAAATAATAGAAAAAGGAGGATATCAAATACTAGATCATAGTAAGCCACATTTTATCAATTTCCAATAGTGGATTGGGGCGAAACAGCTTGTTTTTGGGAATATTTGAATCATCCTGAAGAAATATGTATAGAAAAGTTCTTTTGGACTAAAGAGAATCAGGCGGCGTTTCACTACATTTATAGGAAGCCAAATAGTATCAAAGTCCAAATTCTTGAGCGAATTTTGGGTCAAAAGATTGGCCTGCAAAGCACTTAGGTTTGGTATTAAACGTAATTGTCATTTCAATGCCCTCTCTATTTTTCTAGCCAAAAGCTTTGCAATCAAGGCATTGCCTTTGTCAGAAGGATGCAGCCCATCATAGGTCATAGCTATTGCGTTTAATGGATAAGGATATTCATCCGTTTCGGGTAAAAAAGGTATTTGAATATATTCTGGATATTTATAATTTTGATATTGATTGGTTACTGGATTTTTTAATCTTTTAAATTTCACCAGATTTTTTATCTTTAGTTTTTTATGGTGATATAGATCTAAATATGCTAGCTTCTCCAATTCGGCAATTTCAAATAGTACATTTACTATGCGTTCCAATGATTGGTTTTTTTTGTCTTTATAACTACCAAAAGCATTGTTTTTAAAACTATTAATATATACAAAATCACCCCTTTGTAATGGGCTAATAATAATAATTTTAGCTTCAGAATTAAGCACTTTGAGTTTATCAATTATTACTCTGAACGAACCAGCCACTGTGGCAGCACCGGTATTGTTTTTATAATCTTCTAAATTGCCTGAAGGAAGGCCAGCCCACCAATCATTAGTGCCCAAAAACACGGAATAAATAGCTGCTTTTTCAATTTTCAATGTTTCTATTTTTTGAGCAATTCTTTGGGCTGTCCAACCATTGTGTCCTTGGTTTATATACTGTAAATCAGGTATTTTTTCGCAAACTCTAGTCATATATCCTTTATTTACTCTATTGCCAGTTTCGTCGAGGTGGTCGTTTAGATAAGTTATTGAGTCACCAATGGCTACCCATTTAACAGCAGGATTAGGGCTAAAAAAAGAAATGAAAAAGGTGATAAGCAGAAGAATAAGTTTCATTTTTATAGGTTTTTACTTTTTCTGATTGGCCAAGAAAGTAATCAATGAGGCAAATTCTTCATAAGAAAGGGCATTAGCTAAGCCAGCGGGCATCATAGAAGTTTCCATTTCTTTTCTAGATATAATATCTGATTTTTTGATTTTACTGACATTGCCTCCTATGTCTCTGAGGATGAGTAGGGTGGAGGTTTCTTCTGTTACAAAGCCCATATAGCTTTTATTCGATTTGGCTTCTATGAGCACAGAGGCAAATCCTTGAGAAATAGAAGCGTTAGGTTTTAGAATAGACTCGGCTATCTGCTCACGATTCATAATTGAGCCAATTTGTCCCATAAAAGGCCCTTTCATGGTTTCTGAAGTGCTCAAACTATGACAGGCAACACATCCTTGATTGGTAAAGAGCGTTTTGCCGAGTTCAGACTTACCTGGAATCTTAGCCATGGCTAGCATCACATCTTCTATAGAAGTTTCGCCAATTTGTCCTTTTTTATTTCGTATTTTTTCTAGGTCAACTTTGTCTTCTTTTTCGGTTGTTACTATTTCATTGGTTCCGAATTCACTAATATTCAAACGGTTTTTGTCGTTGAGTTCGGTGAAATAGGCTTTGTCTTTAGATTTTTTCCATTCTTGCACTAAAAAATCATTGATGAGAGGAGAATAATCCCAAGCGATGTCTTTGTAATATGGGCCATGGGTGTCGGGTCTAGTGCTCCACCACCAAGAACTATCATAAGGAGCTTCTTTTTTATATAAACGTGCTAAAGTAGCTAAAACATCTTTTTTAAAAACAAGGTCTATGCTGGATTTATAGGCCGCGATTAGGCCTTTTATGGCTCTGGGTTCATGCATGTATCGTAATGCCCACAGGGCAATCTTGGCATTTTTAGATTTTAAAGCCGCCACACAAGCCTCTACAGCATTAAGACTAACTAAACCTCTTACAGCAATATGTGGGGGCACAATAGCTGAATTTGGTGTGGCATGAGGCCCTTCTTTTCCTTTTTCAGGAGCACTGAATGAAATCGGCACTGGAACTTCTAATAATACTTTGGCAGCTTCAACCTTACCTAATCTTGCAAGTCCTATACTAGCAGCTAAACGCACTCTTGGAGATGTGTCATTCATGCTTTTAATAAACAAATCTAAGGGTACGCTATTGGCATTGACCTTTCTATCAGCCAAGGCCTTCAATGCAAATTCTCTGACTGAGGGGTCTTGGGCGAGCATAATCAAATTTGGAACACCTTTAGCCCCAGCGGCTTGAGCATAAGTAAAAATACTTGCTACACGTACATCAAGAACTAATTTTTTATCTGAGGCAATTTCTAGACTAACTTTGATAGCATCATTTACTGGTCTTGTTAGCAATTCCTGTTGAGCGGCTAATCTAGACACACTATTCGCCGTTTTTAAAAGATTCGCTAAGTCCTCCAAAGTGGCTATTTTTAGATCTAAGAATGGAGTATATTTCCAATCTTTAGGTACTATTCTCATCACATAGCCTTTACTTGGACTGCCCGAATACCCAGCTCCATCCCATGCCGAAAGGTACATTTGACCTGAAACATCCACATCTACATCAGTGATTTGGCTTAGTTTGATAAAATCTTCTTCTTTTTGGGTGAAGGTAACACCATCAGCATTTACCCTGTGAATATACAGTTGATTTCGACCCCAATCGGCCATCATAGGCACTTGATTGTATTTTGATGGCCAATGAGGATTGTCCATAAAAATAGATCCTACCCCAGAGCCGCCACCCAAATCAATCAATGCTGGGATGATTTCTTCTGTAAAGTTTTTAAATAAGGTGGGGTAGCCATATTCTCCTGATTGAATATGGTGGCTGAATCGAATGTTCCACCCACCACCATCATTGGTGTTATCACGCGTAAAAATATTCATGTAAGGGTCAATGGCAGTATCATAAATATTTCGAGTGCCATGGCTGAAAACCTCCATTTCGGTGCCATCGGGCCGTACTCTTACTATGCCCCCACCCAACATCGTTAGTTTTTTGCCAGACCTGTCTACTGCATTAGTAAAGCCAAAGTCCCCTACGGAGATATATATCCAGCCATCGATACCCATTCTTATACCATTAGTGGCATGGTCAGTGCCTCGGCTTTGGATAAACTTTGTTGAACAAATATTTTGTACCAAAAGTGTAGGCTTTTCATCCGCTATGCCGTCCTTGTTTTTATCTTCGAAAACTACCAAATCCATACCAGTAGCTTTTCCTGTTTCACTACTGAATGTGGTGTAGAGTACATAAAGTTTATCCCCCATGGGTATAATACCTCTCGGATTGTCAAGAGTAGTAAAAATAGTGTGAGTATCCATTTTGCCGTCGTGGTCTTTATCAATGAGTTTTACTATGCGGCCTTTGCCGGGTGTTTTGCCTAGAGAGCCAATCATGTCAACGCCTACAAATACATCGCCATTTGCAGCTACAGCTAAGCAAGCAGGACTAGGCACCAAAGTGGGGCCTGCAAAATAGTTTGCAATTAAGTCGGGCGGACACACGAAACCTTTTGGTAATGAATCTATAATAGACGTTTTGCTTTGAAAATTGATAGCAGGGTTTGGCGAAAAGCTAAAGAAAAAGCTATTGCCAGTTAAGATAAATAAGAGCGAAAAAAGAAGGAGATTAAATTTGAGCATGTTTTTAGATATTTGGGTAAAATGTTTATTTTATTTAAAATTCATTGTTTTAAAAGGGTAGGATCCAGCAATCCAGATTCCGTAGGAGGTTTTTTAGAGTTATCAAAAGGTTCATATCGTAAATCTACACTATTAATATCATAAAACTTTTTCCATTTTTCTTTGTCAAAGTTTCTGATTTTGTTAAGTGTTATTTTGATACAAAACGCTTAATTGTACCGCTACTATGATCCAACAGATAAAGCTCACCGTTTGCGTCCTCTCCAAACGCAGAAACCGAACCGCCTTCATTGCTTAGCAGTTGGTTGTTCGTCTTCTTACTTCCATCAAAACTTAAGGCCCAGACCTTCCCACTGCCGTAATCTGCATAAATATACTTACCTCTCAGCGACGGCAGGGTGGCACCCCAATACACAAAACCACCAGTAATAGAAACACCTTCACTACGTGGATATTGGTGTATGGGGTCAATCAAATTGCCATTTTCACAATCTTTATTTGGATTGTAACAACGCTTGGCTTCCTTCAATCTCCAGCCATAGTTGCCGCCTTTGGTTATGATATCTATCTCTTCAAATTCTTTTTGGCCAACATCTCCTACCCACAGCTGGCCTGTTTTTCTATCGAAACTAAACCGCCAAGGGTTTCGCAAGCCATAGGCGTAAATTTCCTCTTGAAAGCCATCTTTATTGCCCACATATGGGTTGTCAGCAGGAATGCCGTAATTGCCTTTTTCCGTTTTGTCAATATCAATACGGAGGATTTTGCCTAAAAAGGAGCTTCGATTTTGTGCATAGTTGTGTTGGTCTCCCCAAGCTCCACCATCACCCAAGGCTATGTACAGAAATCCGTCAGGGCCGAAGGCTATTTTACCGCCGTTGTGGTTGTCGTAAGGTTGCGAAATCTTCAATAAGATGGTTTCTGACGATGTGTCCACTTTGGTGGCAGCAAAGGAGGCTACTTTATAGCGGGCAATGATTGTTTCTAAGGGGTTGCGTTTTGTATAATTGACATAGAAATACCCGTTTTGTTTAAAATTGGGGTGAAACGCCAAGCCCAAAAGTCCCATTTCTCCTTCCGACGATACTTTATGCATTATATCTAAAAAAATACTTGCCGTTTTTGTGGAAGAATTGTTTTCAAAGACGCTAATTTTTCCTTTTTGTTCGATTACAAAAACACGATTGCTGCCATCTCCGGCGTGGGTAAATTCAAGGGGTTGGCTAAAAGTTAAGTGCGGAAATGCGTTTTTTAGATGGAATATTGCCAATGATGTGCCTCCTTTTGAGCTGGATCGGAATGACATTAAAAAAGATAATCCGATACCTAAAGATATGACTATTAGCATAATTGCTCGTTTAGGGAAGTATTTCATGAGTGGCAAGGGAAAAGGTTTCATAAACAAGTATATGCAAATTTTTATAACGATGCAAAAAAAACTTTTCATCCTGTTGTTTCTATAGCCTTTATTAGCAAAGATTTAGTTTTTTACATCTTCCGAGAGTCAAAGGGGTACAAGTTTTCGAACATTCATAGCGAAAGCTATGTCAAGGATAGGAAAGAAAGAAGAGTTTTTTATAGCTAAGCTACCCGCTACATTCATTTGAATTTAGTGCGAGCAAAAATTATTTCAAAAGCATCTGATTATTTGTATACTAGTGCTAGTAATTATGTAGGCAAAGAAATCATTTATGAAGGTATTACTTTAATGGCATTACAGGATTTAGAGTGGAGAAATATTCATTTGTAAAATCTTTTAGAAAACAAATAAACATTGTTCCATTAATCACATTTCGAATATATTCGGACCGTCCGTATGAAAATTTTCAAGCAAGTTAAATTGCTAATAGCTAGATAATTAATTTAAAAATTCATGGCGGACGGCCTTCAGGATTTTTTTGTCATTATACTCCCTTTGTAAAATCTGGTTTAAACATAGTTTAAACATTTATACAATATCAAACTACTCTTAACCATTTAATAAAATATGATAATTTGCTTATTTCAAATCGAACTCTATACATTTAATTTTATAGGGAGCTTTTTTTTTATTGTTAATATTTGAATGTAATGAACAGTTTGAGTATCAGTTGGGTCGTTGTCTAAGACTATAATTGGATGGTAATTTTCACTCAAAGCGTTTTACTTCTTAAAAACTTCCACAGAATTTAATTCAGGTCCGCCGCCCATGTTGGCAGAACCTGCCACAATATAGATTTTATTTTTATATTTAGCCACAGAAGTTCCATGTCTTCCTTGAATCAAAGGATTTAACTTTTCCCATGTAGTAGTCTTTGTATTGAATGCTTCTACCTCATTATGTGAAGTTTTATGTGCACTACTTTCTCCGCCGATAACCAATAGTTTTCCTTTAAATGCTACAGAAGAAGTGCCAGCTCTTTGAGTTGGAATATTCACTGTTTCTGGCAGGGTTTGCCAAGTTTTAGTTTTAAAATCAAAAACATCAACGCTTGGCTCAGTTAATTGAAAAACTTGTTTGGTTACACCACTTGAACGCCTTCCACCTGCAACATAAATTTTATTATTTATTACAACAGCCTGTGAATGGTCTCGGGCATGGGGAGCATCAGGAAGGATTTTCCAAGTATTTGTTTTGGGGTCGAATTCATCAAGCCAAGCCACATGTCCATCCCAATGTCCGTCTTGAATTCCACATACTAAATAAATCTTTTTTTTGAAAACAAAAACACCTGCAGAACCTCTATTTCTTTCTTTTGGTATCAATGGACCTTTCCGCCATTCATTTTTAATTGGGTTAAAAATATATATGTTTTCAATTGGTTTTTCATGCGGATAGCTACCAGTAAAAGCACCTAAAACCCAAAGTTCTTTTTCGTAGGTTATGGCTTGAAAATGGTGCATTTCTATCGGAGTTTCAGTCAATTTTGTCCATTTTTTTGTTTTTAAATCTAAACTTTCTACAGGCTTTATTTTGCGACCACCTACTAAAATTAAACTGTTGCCAATATTCGTCATTGAATTTTCATGACGGTTTATACAAGTATTTTCGGTTTTAAATTCTTCCCATTTTTGTGCAAATAGTACAGTAGGAATAAATAGTATTTTAAAAATAATTAGTCTTTTGAATAGTGCATTTTGTTTATTCACTTGCCTTTTGTCCATTGTTTTCAATTGGTTTTTTATTTTTTTTAGAAAAATATTTCGAAAGTTCAGCTTTTTCATTGCTGAATTTGTTGGCAGAAATCAAGTTTTTCCATTCATAGGGGTCATTGACTTCGTCATACAATTCTTCGCCTCCTTTTTTATAACGAATGTACCTATATTTTTCTGTACGAATCGCATGATTCCCTTTTTTAAATGTTGTAAGAGCAGGTGTTTTCCATTCTGCGTTAGGGTTTTTATTAGTTTTAAAATGCTTTTCCCTTCCATATGCTTCTGAATTTGTAGCCCATTTACTTCTGCCAAAGTTGGGTAAATACTCATAAAATCAACGGTCTTGTTGTATTTTGAGTCACTTTTCGTCATATTAGGCACCACCCAAATCATTGGAGAGGGAGTTGCTTGTTCCCAATGGCTAAAATATTGCAGTTTTTTGATAAAATTAATTCGAGAAAGGATATTTTTTGTTGGTAAAGCGATTTCTTGAAACTTGATTTATTCCATTAAAAATATGAAGAACCTGGTCTAAAAGGTTTTAAAAATGATGAAACTAATTTAAAATTTTTGTAAAGGCAAGTAAAATTATTACTAGTAATAAGGAGCTAAATATCTTCATTTTAGCTTTATTTTGTCAATAAAACCACCCAATCGTTCCTATCTGGCTTATTAATTTGATTATTGAATTTTTGTTTTGAATTCATCTCACCATTTCTTGGGTTGAACCATTGCAGATTCCATTTTCCTGATAGATTTAATGAGACTTTTTCATTTATTGGAATATAAATCACATAAATTTCATTCTGTGTTCCAAATACATAATCTTTTTTATTTTCTGTCAGATCATCCAATGATTTCATATCAGTAAAAGGAAGTTTCTTGAAAAAATCTAGAGCAATTTTAGCCTGTTCATACTTATTTGCTCTACTTCTATGGTCTTGATTATTTAAGTCATTGGTTTCGCATTGATAACCATAATAGTACTCAACACCCATTCCACCTGCCATCAGTGTGGCCCAAAGTGCTTTTTCTCTGATTTCATCAATATTATCTTTGATTTTTCCAACATAACTAGGGTGATCGGCATCAACTGTTACGCCATCTGTAGCATAGCCTTGTTCGTCATTGCAAATCACCCAAGGCTTGCCTGTTTGTGCGGATATCTCCACCCATTTTTTGACTTCTTCGTGAATTTCGTGTTTGTGAAGCTGTAATGACGCACCCGTCAAATCTGATTGAAAACCCACTAAATTGAAATAATAATAATAAAAGTTTGGTCTTTCAGTTTTGTTATTTCCATGACTTGGCGGAAAAGTATGCTGTACCAAGTGATGTTTGTAAGGGTCAAGGTTACGAATGTACGTTGCTGTTTTTTTGACAACTGAAACGTCTACATTTGTTTCTTCGCTAAGATTCCAATTCAATGCCAGATGGTGACCAAAACGAGCGATTAACTCTCGATAATACAATTTTCTATCGTCAGTCAAGTCCCTGTCACCCATAGTTGAAGCGTTTTCGTTCTCAAAAGTTTTGAAGTGTAAAAACATGCCTTTGGTTTCGGCATATTCAAAAACTTGCTCCCATTGGGCCAATTTAGACACATCAAAACGGTCGTGAATCAAAGCTTTTCCCCATGCTTTTGATTCATTTGAGGCCTTTATAAATGATGAATCACTTTTTACAAGATGAGGATACACACAGCCATCATCACCATCCACCGAAAATGTTAGAAATGAAAAAGCATTCATGCCCTTTAATGCCAAATAATTTATTGCACCCATGATATTTTTGCCTTTTCCGTTTTTCCAAGTGTATTTTTCCATACTAAGTTCTATATCCTGGGCGTGTGGTTGCCAATCTTTCATAAGTTGCAGATACTCTTTTCCTAACTTTCCATACCCGTTTAAAGTGCCGTCAAATTCTGAATAATGCAACATATTCTCTGGGGAATCAGCTCCTGCTTTTAGCATAAATTCTTTGGTTTCTTGGTATTGAAGATAGCGTGTACCTACATAATCCAATCGACCTTTGCCACGATTATCAGTTATAGGTTTATCGGTATTCGAGATTTCAAGACTGCCTTGCTTGCCATCCATAAATCCAGCCGAAACACCGCCTTCTTTTAACACAATATTTTCTCCTGCCTTAAATGAAACGGAGAAATTCCATTTGCCTATTTTTTCAGGAGAAAAATGAACGCTCCAGATATTTCCGCTATTTAAAGAAGTATTTTGTGCATTTCCGTCTGCTGCATAAAATCCAGGGATTGTTAAGATGGGTGAGCCACTTTCATGTGTGAATGTTACATCTAATCGATAAAAGGTGAAAGGGTTAGGCTGAGCGTTTTCGGAGGATTGAGGTCCCTCGAAATCAATAGTGATTTTGTGCCACTTTTTTTGTTCACCTGTTATTTTTTGGGCAAAAGCACTACATATAAATAATGTAAGCCAAGAAATGAGTAAACTTTTGAACATAAGTTTTTTTATTATTTTGAATGTCAAATTAATGAAAAATTTCATTAATTCACTTGTTCAATCATGTTTTTCTATTGTTTCATTATTTTTTGGCAAGATTCCATCCATAAAATCATTGATTTGAGATACAATTTCTTTTCGATGGGTAAAATGGAGGATAGAATGACTTTCCTCTGCAAATATTATCTGTTTCGAATTTTCTGAAATTGAGACTTAATAGGTTTGGTCTGCTTTCCAATTGGTATAGTTAGCTGTAGTTTCGGTAAAAGAATGTAAAGCAGAAATTGCTATAGGTGGTAATTTCGAAATTTTAAATTCTTTTTTCACTACCTCTGCAAATTGTTTTACTTGTTTGGTAGTTTCAATCATTGTGCAATTTGTAAAAGTTTCGGATCACAGGATATTAAGCGAATAATTTCATTAATCTAAAGAGGAAAAATTTTGTATCCACCACTCCTCTTTCGATTAGCTCTAAAGAGTTTTATTTTAGAATTGAAAGATTCTGCTGATGCATTTGTGCTCCTGTTGTTGAAGTAGTTCATGATAGTATTAAAATTATTTTCTATGCTATTTGGGACCGTGTATAAGTCCTCATATTTGTCTTTTCTTGTATGATCTATCCACCGTTTAAAATCTATCATGGCGTCTATTTTGAATTTGTGTTCATAACAATTCCTAAGATGCAAGGTGTGTTTATAAGGACAGACAACCTAACGACAGATACACAAAATTTTGAACATTTATGTTTCACTTTAGGGAAACTTTGTCATATTTGCATCGTGGACAAAAATCAGAAACATAGAAAAATTATATTTTTCAAAGGTTATTTCCAAGACTTTTTTGACAAACAATCAAAAAAGGTAAAAGCCAAAATTGTTTGGACTTTTGACTTGCTTGAAGACTTGCAAAGAGTTCCTGAAATTTACCTGAAACACATCTAAAACACAGACGAACTTTATGAAATTAGAGTTCAACAAGGCAGCGATATTTTTCGTATTTTTTGTTTTTTTGACCAAGGACAATTAGTTGTGTTAGCCAAGGGGGCTTCCAAAAGAAAACTTAAAAGACACCGAAAAAAGAAATTGAATTTGCACTTAAAATAAAATCAGAATATGAAAGCGAAAAATAACAACTTGACAACTCTTGAAGAGTTTAAAGAAAAAAATTACGGTAAACGTGGGACAAGTAAGCGTGACGAACTTGAAGTAGGGTATGAAAATTTCAAAATGGGTGCGTTAATTCATGGCACACGTTTAGAAATGGGAATGACACAAAAACAACTTGCTGAAAAAGTTGGGACGACTAAATCTTACATTTCTAAAATTGAAAACAACATCAAAGAAGCTCGTATTTCGACACTTCAAAAAATTGTTGAACTTGGTTTTGGCGGACACTTAGAATTATCAATTAAAATCTAACAGACGACTTGGTCGCAGGAATAAAAACCGCAATAACATATGAAGGATTAAGCGCAGCTCCGCCACTTCAAAAGGCGGGGGTTCGATTTAATCCTGTGTTGAAAGATGCAGAAGGTAGCTGGCGGAAGTAAATTATGTGGGCTTATGGGGATTAATAATTTATGGCCTTCCTAAGGGATATATACCACTTCTATAATGCGTGGCTATTAATTCGAGATGTTGCTCCTTACGTTTTGGGCGAATTTCGACTCTTCAATAAAAATATTTGTAAATATTTTTTGTATTTGTAAAGCCATATAAAATCCTTAAATTTGTATTATCCAATACAAAAAAATATGAACATTCAAATAGAAATTAACACCATCAAAAAGGAGTTGGAAGAAATACAAGACGAAAGTTTGATTCAAACTATAAAAAGCATATTAAAATTTGCACGTAAAAAAAATTATGAATCGAGGTTAAAACCAATGACCACAAAAGAATACAGAGCAAGTGCTGTTGCTTCGGAAAAAGATATAAAAGCTGGTCGTGTTAAAGACATAGAAACCATAGAAAAAGAATCCGATAACTGGTAGGATGAAAATAAGGATAACACAAAAAGCTGAGGAGCGGCTAAAGAAATATACCAATATTACAAACGAGAAGCTTCTATTACGATTGCAAGAAGAATCAAGGATAGCATTTTGGAAAGAATCAAAATACTGAAAGATTATAAAGAACTTGGACCAATTGATGAACACCTGAAATCTTTAAATTTAGATCACAGAAAACTTACCGAAGAGAATTATAAAATAGTGTACAGAATTGACAAGAATGTTATATACATTACAGATATTTTTGATTCCCAACAAGACCCTGATAAGCAGAAGCTATAACTCCACCAAACGGCTACGTGTTTCGACCGCTGGGTGCATCGACCGAAAGTACCAAAGATAAAAAAGCAAAAACCACACATAACACAAAATATGCATAACTTAGGCGACATGCTCAAAAAGCCAAAGGCACTGCATCGCATATTTGACCGTTATAGGCAGAATAAAAAGACAACGAGGCACATACTGAAAACAACTAATATGTATCTATTCTTTGACACCGAAACAACTGGACTTCCAAAAAATTGGAAAGCACCTGTAACAGATTTAAATAATTGGCCAAGACTTGTTCAGTTAGCGTATTTATTTTACGACAAAGACGGAAATAAAATTGCAGGTGGCGACCACATTATTAAGCCAGACGGTTTTACAATTCCAATTGACGCATCAAGAATTCACGGTATTTCCAATGAGAAAGCAAACCAAGAAGGAAAATCTATTTTGACAGTATTACAAGATTTTCAAAATTTAATCAAGCAAGCAGAATATCTAGTCGCTCATAATATGAGTTTTGACGAAAAAATTATTGGTGCTGAATTCCTAAGAAGCAAAATGCAAGACAGCGTTGCGACTAAAAGAAAAATATGCACAATGCAAAGCACCACAAATTTTTGTGCACTTGACGGATCTTATGGATATAAAAGGCCGAAACTTTCCGAACTGCATTACAAACTTTTTAGAATAGGTTTTGATGAAGCACATAATGCAGCGGTAGACATTAACGCAACTGCAAAATGTTTTTGGGAATTGAAACGCCTTGGTAAAATATAAACCCAATTTAATGACTTTAATAATTGACAAAACCAAAACCAGTCTATACAAGATGGACAGAACGCCAGCCTATAACAGCATCTACAAAAAATTGGCGGTTCAGTGGTTAAATGGAGCTTTGTGCTCCGAAATCGCCAACTTCTTAAACCGCAAAACGTTAGTCACAATCCACCATTTTTAGTGCCATAAAAAAAGAAAACAAGCTAACGGTAGAAATACCTGAGGCATTAAAATATTAATCGAATGAAAGCTCGTTTTATCAATTGGTGCGTGCAGCAATGCTAGCCCGATCAGAATCCTGAGTT
>JANOMP010000256.1:0-3562 GCA_031420365.1 Cytophagaceae bacterium | reverse complement strand
TCTGCCAAGTGTTACATCCGCTAAAACAGCCGAAAGTGACAAAAATATTATTTCTTGCAATGAGTGTCGGATATTACCCGTATTAATCCTTCTATGGTCTTTTAATTTTGATATTAATTCTAAAAATAATGCTGTTTTTGTATTTTTTTCTTCGAAAGTATTCATTTTTTTTCGAAGCCTACCAATACACTAATATACTATAAATTAATCATTTATCCTAATTTTTAAATGCGAATTCCCTGAGTGCTGCCGCAGGAAAAGATGAATTTTTAGATTCTATTTTGGGAAGGTCTAAAATTACAGAAAACGATTGTTTTGTAGCATAAATGCTATTGATTAAAATAATCCACCATTTCTGAGACTGCTCTTTTTGCAGTTTTTTTGTATTTTATGTTTCCTGCCAAACCACCCAATCCAATAGCCAAAGGAATGGGTTGAACAATAGGGTTAAAGGGTTCATTTATAACTGCATAAAACAGACCAAAATCCCTAATTCGACCTAAAACACCAGCCATCAAGCTTTTATTCCTAGCTTTTTTGTAGAGGCTATTTAAATGGGCGTCTTGTTTTTCATAAATGTGAGGCTTTAGTTTTTTTAATTTCATTTTTTTACCTCTATAAATAATATGCCCCTTGGCATCCATTTCCATTTCAAAATACCCTTGTCCGTACAATGAAAAATAAGGTAAAAAAAGTATTAGCAAAAGCATAAACTTTTTCATCATCTATTTTATTGGATACATAGTTAAATTTTTCTCTACAGCATTTATAATATGCTTGTCAAGCGGTTGGAAAAATGGGTGACTTTCTGACTCTTGCCAAAAATTAGGCTCATAATGGCTTTGTTTAGATGCACCAGTAAATTTCTTGAAATCTTTTGGTTTTTGATCCAAATATTTTATGCCCGATATAAAAAATTCGGTCTGCATAGTATAGTCTTGAAAATCTACGCATTTTTTACATTTAAATTTTAAGCTTTTTGCCACCTTAAAATATTGGAGAAAAGCCGGATCTATTACATCTCCATAGGATTTTGTAAAAACATACGTTTCTGAATCAAAATGTATTATTGACTCATTTCCTAACAATTTTATTACTTTAGGATTTAAAAGATCGTTTTTCCGATGTTCAAAAACTAGGAAGCTGCTATCTTTTGAGGCCTGTTTATATAAGTTTTGTGGTTTAGCTTTCTTGTTTAGCAGTTTCTTAAAATTTGGTACTAGTGGACCTACCATACCTATAGTGAAATTACCCTCTGGCGGCATGTCTTTATTATACCAAACCCTTTCGTGCAGTCGCTTGTTTAAACCTTGCCCTTCGGGGTTTTCGTACAATAATTCTACTTTGCCATCCGAAAAATATTCCAAACGCCCTCCTTTTAGTTGATAACTTCGATAATAGCCAGAGATTACTAAAGCCTGTTGCTTATTTGGTGGCTTTACTACGAGTTCCTCCAATGAAATGATCTTCGGTTTCAGCAATATTTTCGTTTTTCCCAAAAAAGAATTCTTATCGATACTTAATTTTTCATACGATAAATGCTGTAGGATTAAATTGACCAAGCCTGAATAAGACTTTATCTTTTCTGATAAAAGTGGGGGCATTATGCCCATGTTATTAGCGTTTCCCAAGTACATACCATTCTCAGCATATAGTTCTACAAATGGTATTGGCTCACTGGTGTTGCTATCTACAACCAGTATTTGGGCATTTAGTTTTATGAAGCTTAAAAATGAGAATAAAATGAGAATAAACTTGTTTTTATATTTCATTGAAGAGACTTTTAAAAAAAGAGACCTAATCTCTACCCCCCTTAGAAAGGTAGAGATTGGCCCTACATTAATTAGAAAATTTTATACCCCAAAATATATAAATCCACTTCATCGTTAGCCGGATTACCGTCCCCAAAGCCAGTCCAAGTAAATTTTACAGCTTTTTCCAATAGTTTGTCTGCAAGATCTCCTAACCAACTTCCTCCATCAATAGCCTTTAACTCACGTGTTGTCAATTCCCCAACAACATACCCATCCAATACCATTTCATTTTTCATAAATAAAAAGTTTTAAAGTTTAATAAATATACTCCAAACTCAGTTGGTGGCCACACTTGTGTTTTTGAGTCAAAATAAGAGAATTTATATCCAAAGTTTTATTGGCTAACTTTATTCTTTAGAAGCATAATTTGTCGTTTTCGCATCGAAATTACTCGTTTGTATTATCAATCAAACTGAATTAAACCAACATTCCGTTAATATTTTACAATGACAACTCTGTTGTTTTATATGACTAAGGTATTGTCAATAAATAACTTTCACAATTTAGGTGAAATTATATAATTCCATTCTCCTCTAAAATTGTTTCTATCAATCCTTATGTCTTCCAGTTCTTCATCTGAAATTTTCACCCCTTTGTTGTATTGCTTTTTGTCTACTTTAGCTTTTACTTTTAATCCTTTTTCTGTGGTTGTATTAGCTATTAAATTTACTATAACTTCAATGCTTATTAATGGTTTCGCCCTCCAATTTTTTGATATGTATGAAAATAATCGGTGTTCTATCTTGTTCCATTTACTTGTTCCTGGCGGAAAATGAGACACGCTAATTTCTAATCCTGTTTCTGTCGCCAGTTTTTGTAACTCCGTTTTCCATAATCGTCCTCGTGTACTATTGCTTCCACCACCATCAGCGGTTATGTAAATTTTTTTTGACCCTTCATACTGTTCTTTCCCCATTTCTAACCACCAGGTACGAATTGAATGTACTGCAAATTCTGCGGTATCACTACTAATGCCTACATTTACAAAGCCTTCATTTTTAGCTATATCATAAATGCCATAAGGCACGGCCTTACCTAATTCTTTGTCTATAAAATCATATACCTTTACCTCTATTGGCTGTTTTTTAACCTCCCATTCTTGTCCGTTATTTTTGTAATTTCCAATCAATTCTTTCTTTATACAATCTACCGAAATCACTGGACAATTTTCGTTCATAAATGAAATGGCAGTGCTATTGATGTGCTCAAACTGTTGGTCTCTATCTTCATTTTTAGCACCCTCATCTGTTTTTTTATTTGCTTGAAGACTATATCCCAGCTCAATCAGACATTGGCGAACTACTTCATGACAAACCTTATAGTTTAAAACCATTAATTCCGCTACTATCTTTCTGATACTTTTACTAGTCCACATCAACGGGTTCATTGGGTTACCCATCGTATGTGGAGAAACTAAACTCTGTATGGCTTGCAGCATTTGGGGTTGATGTACTAAGACTTTTTTTCTTCCACCACCTACTTTTCGAATACGGTTTTGGGACACAGACTTTTCTGCAACAAAAGATTCTGTTTCGCCTTTGGCTATTGTTCGCCTTGTTACAGAAGACAATTTGGAAATTATAGACTTCCCGCCCCAACCAATACTTGTAGCTTCGGCTGATAAATAAACTCTGGATTGTCGCTCATTTAACATGGGCAGGACGGTGTCTATGCGCAATTTAATAACCTCATTAGTTTCCATTGTTTTTTTTCTCAAAGGTAACTAATTTATTTTAAATATTGAGTAT
>JANOMP010000255.1:0-1119 GCA_031420365.1 Cytophagaceae bacterium | reverse complement strand
GCTTGTGTTACGAGGATTATATTTAAAATGATTATCAATGGAGATATATCCTCCCGGAGGTATGATGTCGTTTGGAAAGCCCGGAGCCCTGCCATTACTTAGAATTCCATCTCCCCAAACTTCGGTAGTCCTTTGTGTTGGTATTGTAATGTCTGCTTCATAGCCATCTTCCCAGTGGTCATATGTTAAAATATTGCCTGGATAAGGGATTTTAATACTTAAAACAGTTCTCGCAGTGTCTGATAAAATACTCGCACTACCGGCACTCCAAAGTGTTTTTCTTAGAAAATTAGTATTTTCTGGAAAAGGCAAATAGAATATTTTACTCTTTGTAGCTTCAGAGCATGGGTCGTTTAAAGATTCCTCCACCGTAATATTTACAGTAGCCTGAGAACAACATAGGGAAGACGCTGAAGAACAAACCGAATATGTAAATTGATCAACCCCATAAAAATTTCCATTAGGCAAATAAGTGATTTCTCCGTTAGTGCCAATTTGAATATATCCATTATTCGGTTGAGTTATTATGCTAACTTTTGTTGGGTCGGTATCTCCTAAATCATTGTTTAATACTTGAATAATTATTGGAGCACCTTGAGAACCAATAGCATTGTCAGCAGCAGCAGCAATATAAACAGTATTTATGGAATGTGTGCTTGTTCTAGGGCCGTTGCAGCCTGTAGCAGTTGCGGTTATTGTAGAATTACCAGTCCAAGTTCCTAAAAAAGTGACAGCTCCAGTAGTAGAATTAATAGTGTTTCCAAATAATAAACTGCTAGCATCCAGACTATAAGACATTCCAGTTGAATTTGAAGCATTGGCTCCATAAACAAGAGTAGATGCCGATTTACATCTTACTGAGTTTGCCCCAAGAGTAAAAATGGGTAAACCAACAGTTGGAGTAATTGTAATAGTATGAATAGTTGTTTTTGGTCCATTACAACCGGAAGCCGTAGCTGTTACTCTGCTTGTACCACTCCAACCAGCAGAATAGGTAACAATACCAGTATTAGCATCAATTGTATTGCCTCCGGCTAAACTTATACCATCTAAAGTATAGGTTAAGGAAGTTTGATTTGATGCAGTGGCTGTATAGGTTACATTGCCTGCACCTTGACA
>JANOMP010000254.1:0-5539 GCA_031420365.1 Cytophagaceae bacterium | reverse complement strand
AAGATATATGGAGAAATTGGAAAGGGAGTAGGTCATAAATACATTTTGAAAATAAATTTCTTTAAAACGTAAGGCATTAATTTTAAGTGTATGTTTTTATCGATTCTTTTTAGAATATGCCATAAGTACTCAATTCGAAATGGTATATACTACATTGGCTGTATAGGTTTTAGCCGGAATAAGCACAGTCTGTCCAGTTATTCGATATTGGTTGTTGATGTCTATAAAGCCAGTGCCAGTGCCTACATTTCCAGAGCAATAAACTTGTGGAGAACCTGTCAGTGCAAAAGAGGTAGTACCGCCACTTATTGAACTACCTGAAGCGCCCGTTCCACCTGAACGCTGGATGGAAACCACAAGGCTTGCATTCCAGTCTATATCTGATTTATGAACCCTTACCGTAAAAGTAGAGCTTGGCGTAAACCCAGAAAAAGCAACCACAGTTTGATTAGTAGCTGAGGCTACAGCAGTTGCACTAAGATCTGTGCCTGCTTCATTTACATTGCCAAAGGTGTAAGACCATCCTCCGGTGGCAGTAATACTTTGGGCTTGAGCAGCTATAACCCCAAAAAACAGGGCAAGTATTTTTATTATTTTTAACATTAATTATCTATTATGGTATAAACAATTGTCATTAGAGTCGAATTAGAACGCATCAGAGAATAATCTGCAATACTCAAAGAATACGTAAGTTGATAACCGTTTGCTTTATTTCCTGTAATTGCTCCTGCTATACCATTAATGATAGTTTGAGCGGAGTTGGTAAAAGTTGTAGTAGCCACCGGGGTGCCTCTTGCACCACTTCCTGAGCCAGAAGCTGCTGAAAGTGCCAAGTTAACGTTTATGCCTGGGGGTATGGTACCCGATATATGACCTGTGATTCTTCGAGTAACGCCTGGAGCCACGGCAGAGGTAAAATTCAACCATTTGCCATTATTAGTAGCGGTATTGCTAAGTTGGTTGCCAGCTTCAGTGGGAGCCACCAAACTTAATGAAAAAGTAGTTCTATTATTTAAATCAAGACGAGTGACTGGAATTAAAGTAACACTCATGCTGGCATTGGCGGTAGTTTGTGCTATAACCGTATTTAAAGCAAACAAAATAATTATCAATATTTTCATTTTTTTAAACTCACTTTAAAGTCTTTGTCTGAAAAAATGATTTTCCTTTCTGTAGATTTTACAGTAAAATGTTCTTTAAGTAATAGATTAGATTCAATAGTAATGTTTTTTTCTTTTTCTAGTACCTCAAATTTTTCTAAACTTGCTGGCAATATCGCCAATAATTTCCAAGTTCCGGGCTTGATTTCTTTAAATGAAAAATCGCCTTTTTCGTTTATTATAGTTAATAAAGACTCTGAATCATTATATAATTTTACCATTACATTTTTTGCTATTTCACCATTGCTAAGACTTTTTGTCCTTTCCGATATTTCGAAATTAATTTTTCCTTCCACTCCACCTGTTTTTACCATTTCTATTTTAATAAAACTGGTAGAATCCACAGCAATTTTTACTGGTATGGGGCATTTAATATTAGGTATTAGTCCAGCTAAATCTGGAGAACTTGGAAGCGTAAGATAGTAGTCATCAGGCTTTAAGTTTGAAAAATGGAAGTTCCCTAAACTATCTGTTTTGGTTTTGTATTGGCCCATTTGAATTAGAACTCCGTTTTTAGGCAATTTGGTATTCAATCCTAATATTTGTCCTTTCATGTGCCCAATGTTTCGGTTTTTCATTGTGGGCACATTAAGCTTCAAAACATACTTTAAGGAGAAAAACAGCGTATTTTGAGCTGCAGCTTCTGGTGAAATTGCCCCAAATGGAATAAATGCGCTGCCACTATTAATACTTAGTGAATGTTTTTTAAAATCAAATGACAAAGAGGCATCTACGAAACTTCTTTTTTGAAAAAATTCATCGGGTGCATAATTGTTACGGTACATAAAATTTAGATTTATTTTTTGGCCATAATTTATCTTTAAGCCACCACCGTAAAATAGTAGATCTTGTATATTGTTATCATTTGAAAACTTATTGGTATGCTGATGTTCGAAATATCCATTTAGCCAAAACCATTTTAGAATTCTTACAGAAGGCTGAGTCATAGTAGAATAGGTTTTCCTAGGTATAGCTTGGTCACCCGCCAATAAATTTTGAGCATTTCCATATCTTCCTTGTGCAGAAAGTATAAATTTTGTTTTATTTAAATTATAGGTAAGATTACCAAAATCTTCTTTAAAATGAAAACTTGAAGGAGTTACTCGGTCTTCCCGCTCTAGTTTGCTATAATTTAAAAAGAACATGTGAGATGAACTAGGTGCGTAACTTAAGAACACCATGTTTACAGAACTTATAGGAGAAGTACTAAAATTAGTTAGGTCAAGACTAGGATTAATTCGAGTAAAATTAGAATTTATTCCAATGTCTAATTTTTTAGTAATTTGATAATTTAGTCCATTAATTAGCAAACGGCTATTGTTGTAAAAGCCTTGGAACTCTTTTCCTGCATTTATAAATTCTGAATTAAAATTAAATTTTTTGAAATGATAATTTAATCTATTTAAAATAGCAAAATCCAACAAAGATCGATTGTTGCCTAATGCAAGTTCAGTTTCAACATTTAAATTTTTATTAGAAAATACGGAAGAAAAGCTAATGATATTTGTTCGAATAAACTGGTCTTTTACCGTAATGCCTTTGTTAATGTAATTGAAACTTAACTTTAGGTTTTCCTTAGGAAAATAAGAATAATTCCCCCCAAAAGCATCTTTTTGAGTAGGTTGGAATCGGGCTTTTTGATAAAAAGCGTTAAAACTCCTTTTTGCAAATTTCTTTTCAAATTTTAATCCTCTGCCAAATCTATTAAACTCTAAAAGATCACTTACTTTGTTTATGTAGTCGCCAAGGCTGATTTTTGTACTGTCTTTATATTTATATTCAAAAGTATATTGGTCATACGTGCCTATAGTTGGAAGTTGGAATTCATTAGGGCCTCGAACAATAAAATCTAAATGATGTTTTTCTTTAAAATCTAGAAATCCATTGCCTGTAATCAAATATTGATAGGCTACAACAGACTGGTTGCCCATGTTAAAATTTAGAAACGAGGCTCCCGCTTCAATGGGTAACCTATTATACAAATCTATCTTTTTGGAAGAATTGCTATACACTGGCACAGATACAGTCTCATGGGCAGTCATTTTACTAGAATATGAGATTAATTTTAGGTCAGATGTAACTTCCCAAGAATTGTTTCCTGTAACTGGGGCTTTTTGTTTTACAAAGACTTGTAAACTGGAGTTTGGACGTAATATTTGGAAGTCAGACTTGCCTGCAATAAATCCTTGAGAAGTACTTAAATTTACTTTTTCAATGGAATTACCCAGATTTTGAATCAAAAATTCTGTTTCAAGGCTATCTCCTTCCATCACGTATTCGGGTTTTGATATATTCGTTATTTCTATTTTTTTGTATTCTTCTACATTGACAATAATAGATTTTCCTTTATTGCTATTTTCATTTTCATAAGGCTCAAAAAGGATAACAAATTTACCAGAATGGGTATTTTTTGGAATGGAAACAGTGTAAAAATATCTTATGGAAGAAGAGTCAATTATTTGTGCTTTATGGATTAAAATTTGCCAATTTTCAGGCAAAAATAAATTTGGTTTTAATTCTTTGGAGGGATGGACTTTAAATTCAAAAAAAACTGAAAAATAGTGACCAGATTTTACATTTTTTTCATATTTTGACACTATTATTTCATCCTGATTTTGAGCAAAAACAGTAAAATTTATTAAAAATATAAAGGTGTAAAATATTGATTTCAAAATTGGATGATTATATGAAGTAAAATTTAAATTAGTTTATTTCTAAACTTAAGGTGGCTCCAAAAAGATCTTTGGAATTGTCGGCAATAAGTATTCCTTCATATTTACCTTTTTTTATGCCTTTAAGTTCAATCTCAAATTCGTTGCAACCTTGAGGATATATTCTTTTATTAGCTCCTTCCAATGTTTTAATTTTTTCTCCTTCTTGATTATAAATCTCCAATATAACTTTGGCCTTGATCGAAAACAAACCCTCGTTTTTTAAGCGTAGTGTCACCATTTGACTCTCATTTTCAATTGTCTTAACTTTTATATCTTCAAAACCTAATTTTGTGCTTTCTTCGGTACCTACATCACCAATAATTTGTATTGCATAACGCATCACCGAGTTGATTTTGAGCCCTTCACTTTTATCTTCTTTAATAGGATCAGCCCCCTCTATCATTAAAACTGACCAAAAACTACCTTTTAACTGCTGTTCGTTACTTAATTCAATAGTATAGAAAAGTACATATTCCTCGTTTGGTCCAAGGAGTTTTTCATCTACGGTTGTTGTCAACCAAGGACTTAAAGATTGTTCAAAGCCGTTAAGGGCCAGATAATTTACTTCTTGTCCGCAAGCGGCTATTAAATCTTGTTTGTAAATAATGACTCTCGTAGGTTTTGCAGATTCATTTCTAATCTGAACTTTCCCCGTAGTTTTTTGACCTTGTATGAGACTGTGCGTATGCGTAAGCCCATTCAAAACAGCAACACCCGCAGTAGCAGGTAAATAAAATAGGGAAATAAGGAGAATTGTAATTAGGGAATTTTTCATTTTATGATTTAAACATTAAGAAAGATGTTAGGATAGATTTTAAGGCCTATCCTAACATGTTCTATTAATTATCTACTAACGTATATGTAACTGTAACAACTGGAGATGCCGCTCTAATTGCACCATAATTTGCATCTAATGCAGTGTAAGCATAAGAAAGATTATGTCCACTGCTAATTCCTGTACCGGTGTATGCACTCCCAATTCCAGTAACTAAGTTTTGATCTATAGCAGTAAGTGTCACAGTGGATCCAGTTCCTCTAGTGCCAGCACCGGTAGAAGCAGCCGCTGCAGTTAGAGCAATGTCAACACCTGGTACTAAAGCGTTTATTTTTACTTGTACTCTTCTAGAAGTTATTAAACCGCCAATTATTGAGGAATAATTCAGCCAAAGATCTGCATTAGCTACAGGAACAGTTAATTTTGTTCCAGCCTCAGTAGGTTGTACAAAAGTAGAAGTAAAATTTCTTGTTGTTGCCTCTAAGTCTAATAAGGCTACATTTGGTACTACCACCGTAATGGTATGATTGTCTGTCGGGGTATCTTGTGCTGAAGCTTTTGAGCCTAAGAACATTAAAGATACAACGATTGCGATAATTTTAATTTGTTTCATTTTTTTAAAAAAGTAAATTTGATATTTTAATAAGTTTATACAGATTCGTTTCTGTATTCATTTAGTTAGACTAGCAATATTTATGCCAATATTTCGCGTGCCAAATTATTTATTTATCAGAAATTTATCTTAATACCTGATGTTACGCAAAGTCAAATTGTAATTGAATTCCGACATTTTGTTTTCTTAGTTCCAGAAAAGCGGCAGCCACAGCAACTGTGTACAATTTTGATTTGAGTTTAAAGTGATTGAATCCTTTTTTCATTCTTATGAGTTC
>JANOMP010000253.1:0-1755 GCA_031420365.1 Cytophagaceae bacterium | reverse complement strand
TAATTGCACCTAATTGAGAATGGAACATTTTGTAAGTAATTGATAATAAGCAATATAATAAATTATGTAAAAAAGACATAAACATATAGACAAAGAAAAAATTACACGAAAAATTATTAAAAGAAAAATATCGGGTTTTTACAGATGCCCTATAGTACAAAAACTTGATGCACTTGTAATTGAAACAAAAAAATTAGAAGCCATTTATCAAACTAAAATAAATGATTTAGAAGAGTTAAAAAAGAGTGTATTACAAAAGGCATTTAGTGGGGAGTTAAAAATAGCAAAGGCATTGGTATGAAAGTGTCGATAACTATATCGCCCTTTCAGGGCTTAGGTGTTTCGTGGCTACGCCACTTCATAGGGCGATGCCCTATGTTATCGTATAATGCCCTTTCAGGGCTTTCACTGCATAGCCCCGAAGGGGCAGCATCTGCTAACGATGGGTATAGCCCATCGAATAAAACCAAGAAACCAAAACCAGCCCTGAAAGGGTGTAATATAAAACTATGGGACAGTCACTCGTAAAAAACTATATCCACATCGTATTCAGCACCAAACACCGTGAGCCGCTGATACACCCACCAGTTGAAGCAGAACTGCACAGTTACCTCGGAGGCATTTGTAACAAACTCGACTGTCAGGTAATAAAAGTTGGCGGTTACACCGACCATATTCATATAATCTGTATGTTATCAAAAAAGATTGCATTAATGAAGTTGTTGGAAGAAATAAAATCACATTCATCTAAATGGATTAAAACAAAAGGAACAGGTTATGAAAACTTCTATTGGCAGGATGGCTATGGTGCTTTTTCAGTAAATCCTTCAGAAGTAAATACTGTAATTGCTTACATCGCAAACCAGCACGAACACCACAGCAAGAAAACATTTCAAGATGAATACCGAGCTTTTCTTAAAAAGTATAATGTTGAATATGATGAAAAGTATGTTTGGGATTAGATATTTCTCCGATAGAATTGAAATATCCAATTCGGGAACACCTTTGGTTGCTCCCGACCGCTTTATTGATGCTTACTTATCCCGCAGAAAAATTAGCCGACCTAATGCGAAGAATGGGCTTTTGTGAAGAAAAAGGTAGTGGTTTGGATAAAGTGATTTTTCATAATGAATTGTATCAGCTACCACCAATTAATGTTGTGGTTGCGGAAAACAGAACGCATGTTACAATGTATTGCTACAAAACACTTAACAATTTGGATAAAAAAGAAAAAATTAGAGCCTGCTATCAACACGCTTGTCTAAAGTATGTATCAAACGAAAAAATGACCAATCAAAGTTTAAGAAAGCGATTTAAAATTGAAGACCACAACTATTCAATTGCTTCAAGAATAATAAGAGATGCGAAAGAAGCCAAAGTAATAAAAGATGATGACCCCGAAAGTAAATCAAGAAAATATGCCAGTTATATTCCGTTTTGGGCTTAAAGCCTTGTTTAATAGCTATTTAATTCCCACACAAATCTTATGTGATGGTTATGTGATAGAACACGCTACTTCAATATATAAACTATTGAAAATCAATTGTTTTTTATGTGATGGTTATGTGATTGGAATGCCAATTTTATTGGGAAATCATTTAATAAAAGAGAAGTTATGAACGAAGCAGAAACAAGAGCAGAACTTATAGACCCAAAGCTAAAAGCTTGTGGTTGGGGCGTTGTAGAAGGTTCTAGAATTCTTCGTGAATACAACATTACCGCAGGTAAAATACAAACAGGTGGTGTAAGAGCAAA
>JANOMP010000252.1:0-1827 GCA_031420365.1 Cytophagaceae bacterium | reverse complement strand
AAAACCTATGAATGGTAATGAGCAAACTTTTAATAAAAATCCTCATTTTAAAGATTATTATCATTTTTATGAATATTTCCATGGAGACAGTGGCAAAGGCCTTGGAGCAGCACATCAAACAGGATGGACCGGTTTAGTGGCGGATTTGATTCAGGAAGTTTCAGAAAATTGATTTAGATTTTATGTCCCCGTAGAGTCTCCGTAAGGGACTCTGTGGGGACATAAATTAAAATAATAAGAACTATGTTAAATATTATAAATGAAATTTGAAAAGATTGCTTTGAAATTTTGCAGTTTAGTGATTCTACCAACTTATAATAAGATGAAGGAAAATATTCGTTGTGTTCAGAGTCCCTGACGGAGACTCTGAATGGACGAAATAGGATTGGAAATCCTATTTTATCTAGCTTCGACATGTCTTTCAGAAAATGTTGAAGAGCGGAGACTTTAAAAGATTATCAGCAAAAACTGGTTCTAAATAGCTAAATTGGTTTAGATTGAGTGAGGGAGGCAGGACCTTTATCGACATATAGGTTCAAACTAGAAGAGCGGATAGGTTTCCCCTGCTTCCCACCGGGTGGCGTCACACTTAGGAAAATTTACCATGATAAAATTAACCTAATTACTCAAATTCTTCAATTTTAATTTCAAGTGCTAAAGTAAAGGAAGAGCGGCTTTCTTAAACCACCAGTTGGTGGCAGTATTTTTATTCGTCCAATGATGTATCCACGAGCGAAAAGTCGCTAAGTCGTCACAGATTAATAAGTTCCTTATGTCTCAGTCGATTATTTTGTATAACTCCAATAATTAGAAAAATAAGACCAATCGTTAAGCAACCAATTATCCATATTAGCAAGTTTACAAAGTTAGTTACAAAACTCCTCCATATTGCCGTAAAAGCAAAAAGTGTTAAACCGCAAAGTTCCCATACTTTCATTTTTTCAAACCTATTCTTATTTATAATTTTAGAATGATATACATTAAAAAGAGTTTTAAGTTCGTCCCAATCCCATATCAACAAAGTTACATTTGCTAAAAGCATTAATGAAGTTATATAAATAGTCCCCGCAAAGTCATAAGAGGCGGTTATGAAAAAAATGTTTAAAATTATCGGGAAAAAGGATAATGCTCCAAGTTTCGAAAAACGCTGTGTCATCAGTAAAAATGCAGCAACCAGTTGGCTAATTCCTATGAATTTCCAATAAAGTCCAGATTGATAAAGAGTTTCAAACATATGACCTACCGAATGAATTGGCGAACCATCAATCAAATTCATGTCTGTCATAAAACGTTCTCCTTTTATTTTGACAATACTTGCGAAAACAAAAGAACTCCCTATAAGATACCGAGTGTAAATTATGAAAACTTGAATAAAGATTGAGTTTTTCAATTTCTCCAAAATTATAGTTGAAATTTTGTTTTTATAAATTTGTCCAAACCAGCTATGATGAATGATATGTCAAAATGTCCTACGAACTTGATTTTTAATATTGTTCAACTCATAAATAGACGCACTATTTATAGTAGTTTTTGTATTTAGGTGTATAATTCATATATTTTATTATGTTTTGTGAGCAGTAGTTATTTTTTATTAAAATGTACTCTACAAACATAATTCTTATTTTTCGATTACACAAACTTTATAAATTCCATATCTTGGTCTGTAATATTCAATATTTCTTTTAGTTTTAACATCCATTTCAATTGTATTTCTACTGTATATATTTGTTCATTCAAAAATAGTTTTTCCCAGCTGTGCGAAGGCTCCCGCCTTCGTACGTGTGTATTTCGGTCTTTGACCGAAGTAAAACATAATGCTTTTTACCA
>JANOMP010000251.1:0-7604 GCA_031420365.1 Cytophagaceae bacterium | reverse complement strand
GAACTCATAAGAATGAAAAAAGGATTCAATCACTTTAAACTCAAATCAAAATTGTACACAGTTGCTGTGGCTGCCGCTTTTCTGGAACTAAGAAAACAAAATGTCGGAATTCAATTACAATTTGACTTTGCGTAACATCAGTTAATGAATTATAGAAAAAACTTTATACCAATCTTCATGACTTAGAATTATGTCTGTAGCATCGGCCGCATTTTTAATTCTTTCTAAATTTAATGACCCAATTATTGGCAACACTCCCAACTGTATCAACCAAGCTACTGCCAATTGTTCGATATTTACATTCTGATTAAGAGCAATTTCATTCAGTATTTTTCGAATTTTTATTGCTTGTTCCGATCCACCGCCTAATATTTCTCCACCTGCCAATGGTGCCCAAACTAATGGTTTACTGTACATTTCTTTTATAAAATCAAGACGACCATCAAATATTGCATCTGGTTTTAAAAGATTAAGCTCAATGTGGCTTGTTACAATCGGGACTTGTAAAAATTTAGAAAGTAACCTATGTTGGCTATTATTGATATTCGCAATTCCTATATGCTTGGCTTTCCCAGTGTGAACTATATATTCTAGTGTACTCGCTATTTCTTCTAAATCTGTGATATAATCAAGCCCTTCTAAAAGAAATATATCGATGTATTCTAATTTTTGAGATAGCAAAAATTCATCTACCCTTTCCAATAAAAAATTTCTGGAATTATTAAAAAAAGAAATTCCTCCTTTTCTTTGATGCCCAAATCTTGCAAAAAGTACTACGTCTTCTCGCAATAAGCCTAATTTATTTATTTCATTGAAAAAAATCTTTTGAGAATTTGAGCTTGTTTCGTAATTACCTAAATCAAAGGTGTTGATTCCAAGATTTACACAATGCTCGATTACATTCTTTGCAATTTCATCCCTAAGTCCACTTTCATTTTCCCACCGCCAAAAACTATAAATAGCCTTAGATACTTTTGGCCCACTATCACTTATATAAATATTTTTCATTCTTCTAATTTTATAAATCTAAAAATAACATATCTAAAAGCAAAATACAATATTGTTTCAATCTCGATGTCAAATTATTAAAATGAAATACTTTCGAAAAAAAGACCGTAGAATACTTTCTATAATTATTATTCTCATTTACTATATCCATTTATCAACAAAGATGTATCAATTAAGCTATATACTCTTTAAGATGAAAGTAAATAAGTAAGTGCCCCAATTACCAAAATGCCTAGTCCTATAAAACTTTCAAATGGTTTGTCATACACTATAAATAAGAGAACTGATATACTGAAAGAAATATAAACATACTGAATAAATGGACTTTTGAAGCCATCTGTGTTTCTCTTTATTTTAAGAAAATTATTTGCACTACAGTTTTTCAATTCAATTTTACTCAAAAATGATTTAAAAAAATTCTGGTGCATTTTAAACAAAAATTTTTAACAAAAACCCCTCAAAGTTTCCTTAGAGGGGTTTTCAGCATTTATATTTTTTATTAAACAATACTCAATCGCACCGTATTTGTTCTATTGTCTTTCATAATAGGCACACTTAAAGTATTTATAAATTTATCCCCTTTTTGTAGTTTGCCTTTTTCTAGTAAAAAGTTTTTAACAGATTCCACAACGTCACCTTCACTACTTTTTGTCATATTTTCTAAAGAAAATACTTCTACACCCCAATACAAACTAAGTTGAGTCAAAAGTATTGTATTTCCGGTAAAAATATAAATATTAGCTTTAGGTCTATGGTGCGAAAGACGAACAGCTGTATACCCCGAAGAGGTAATACCAATCATAGCACTTACCTCTAAATCTCTTGCTAATCTGCACCCAACTACTATAACGTTGTCATTGTCTTTATCTTTGGAAACATACTCTGGAGCTGTTACTCTAGTATGGTGACGATAGTAAAGTCTAGATGGATCGCCAAATTTCTCTACATGGGCTATGGTTTTTGCCATGGTTTCCACTGACAGTAATGGATATTTTCCCGAGGCACTTTCTGCACTTAACATCACAGCATCTGCACCATCCAATACTGCATTTGCCACATCCCCCACTTCTGCTCTTGTAGGCGAAGGACTATCAATCATACTTTCAAGCATTTGAGTAGCCACTATTACAGGCTTTGCTGCCAAATGACATTTATGAATGAGTACTTTTTGAATAATCGGAACCTCCTCGGCTGGCATTTCTACTCCTAAATCGCCTCTGGCTACCATTACCGCATCGGTTGCAGCTATAATCTCGTCCATATTTGTGATAGCTTCTGGTTTTTCTATTTTCGCTATTACTTTGGCCACCGAGCCTTTAGATTTAATATATTCTTTTATATCAATAATTTCTTGAGCAGTTCTAACGAAAGAGAGAGCAATCCAGTCTACATTATTTTTTAATCCAAAATCTAAATCTGCCCAGTCTTTATCAGTAACTGAAGGCTGAGAAATATTGGTATTTGGCAAATTAACTCCTTTTTTCTGCTTTAATAATCCACCGTAAACTATTTCAGTAATTACTTCTTGATTGGGTACATCTACACCAACTACTTTAACTTCTAATTTACCATCATCCATCAAAATTCTATCGCCTATATTGACATCTTGATACATACCTTTATACGGTGTACTAGCTTTTTGGGCATTCCCAATCACAGTTTGATTAGTAAAAATAAATTGATTGCCCTCAATAAGTTCCACTCCAACATTTCCCCCTTCCATTTCACCCACTCGTATTTTTGGACCTTGAAGATCTTGCAAAATGGCACAATTAAAGCCGTATTCAACATTTATTTTTCTAATCCTTACAATTCTTTCTTGATGGTCTTCATGTGTACCATGAGAAAAATTTAATCGAAAAACATTTACACCTGCTTTAGCTAATGAAATTAACATTTCCTCACTTTCTGATGCCGGTCCAACAGTGGCAACAATCTTGGTTCTTTTATTCATAAATTCAATTTTTATTCAAAACAGGCTTTTTTAAACAAGCCTTAGAATTTTAATCTAGTGCTATATATCTCAACAATTATGCAAAATTAAAAATATAAGTTCAAACTAACAGAATAAAATTTCAGTTTGTTTCCCATAAGTTAGCATATTATTCCTTATTTACCCTTGGTGCCTTAGATTAATTTTTCTTGAAAATAATATTATCTATTTTTGTTTTGCTATATGAATTCTAAAGTTTTCAAAATTCAATTTGTTTAAAAATATGAGCGATAAAATTTATGTTTTCGATACTACGCTAAGAGATGGCGAGCAAGTACCAGGCTGCCAACTTAATTTAGAAGAAAAATTAATGATTGCTAGAGAACTCGATAAATTGGGTGTAGATATTATAGAAGCTGGCTTTCCTGTTTCCAGTCCAGGAGATTTTAAATCAGTCGAAGGCATATCAAAGGTAGTTGAAAACGCAACAGTGTGTGGATTAACTCGAGCGGTAAAAGCCGATATTGAAGTGGCGGCTCAAGCACTTAAACATGCAAGAAAGCCACGAATTCATACTGGAATTGGATCTTCAGATATTCATATAATTCATAAATTTAATAGTAATCGAGACGATATACTTCAGAGAGGAGTTGATGCTGTAAAATATGCAAAAACTTTTGTAGAAGATGTTGAATTTTACGCTGAAGATGCTGGAAGGGCAGATCTAGAATTTTTAGCGAGACTAACCGAAGCAGTCATAAAAGCAGGAGCCACAGTTGTGAATCTCCCAGATACTACGGGCTATTTATTGCCTCACCAAATGTATGACAGAGTAGCATATCTTATGAATAATGTTCCAAATGTGGACAAAGCCATACTTTCTATGCACAATCACAATGACCTAGGCATGGCCACCGCCAATACTATTGCTGGCCTCAGGGCTGGTGCTAGACAGGTGGAAGTTACTATAAATGGCATAGGCGAACGAGCGGGAAATACTTCGTTGGAAGAAGTGATAATGACCTTGAAGGTTCATAAAGATTTGGGCTTGCATACAGATATTAAAACAGAGCTTCTATATCCTATTAGCCGATTGGTATCATCCACCATGCGAATGCCAGTTCAGGCTAACAAAGCCATTGTAGGTAGAAATGCTTTCGCTCATTCCTCTGGAATACATCAAGATGGGTTTTTAAAAAATGCAAATAATTATGAAATCATGACGCCTCAAGAAGTAGGAATTGACAAATCAGACATTGTCCTTACAGCTAGAAGCGGTCGCCATGCATTAAAACACAGATTACAAATATTGGGATTTAACTTAGAAAAATCAAAATTAGACTACACTTACCATCAATTTTTAGAGCTGGCAGATCAAATAAAAGAGGTAAACGACAAAGATTTAGTTTCTCTAATGAAACAGAATACAGAAGCAAAAGTTTAAAATTTTTTGGATTTAATTATCGTATTTTTTTCAAAATAGTGCTTTTTATTTATTTTTTAAAATAAGAAGCCAACAATTGCTTAGAAAATTTTAGTTAAATAGCATTTTCTGTTTATTTTTGCATTAAGCCCTATTAGTCAATTATAATAAAGTACATTCTTTTGAAAAGATATTTACTACATTTTGTACTCTTTTTACTAGCTACTTTTTGCAAAGCACAGCATCTAACTGTTGATATTCTACAGCAAGGAAATTCATATACTGACTCCTCTTATTATGATATAATTAAAGTAAACAATAAGTTTTGGATTTGTGGTAAGTACGGAATCTTAAAGGAAATTGATGAAGAAGGAAATATTCAGAACATAAATTACCCTTCAAAAAACTTGGATATTTATAAATTGGAAAACATTAATGAAGAAAAAATAATTGCAAGTGGTGATAAAGGAACGGTGTATATTCATGATTTAAAAACAAAAACCTGGGAAATTATAGAAATAAAAGGGTACGAAAATGCTTGTTTTTATAACTTAGCCGTGGATGAACAAAATAAAATTTTTGTTGTAGGAGGAAACTCCAAAATTGCTCACTCAGGCAAAAGCATACCTAATGGATTTATTTTAACTTCAATGGATTTTGGAAAAACTTGGAAAAAAGAATTTACCAATTTTTTTAACATGGTTTGGTGTGTAAAAAAGAATCCTTACACAGGAAAGATGTATGCACTTATGTATACGCCTAACAAAACTTATTTATTTGAAAATGAAGAAGGGAAATGGGTGAAAAAGCAAAAAATAGGAAATAGTATATTTCACGAAATTCAATTTACCGATAAGACTAATTTTATTGCCACTGGAGGGTGGATCGGGAAAAATGGAAGAATATATTCTAAAACAACAAAAAAAATCATAGAAAACTCGGGACTTTTATGGAGCAGAGTAAAAAACGAAAATTATACAATCTTTACCGGCTGTAACGGTAATATAATTTTAGAAAACAAAAATGGCAATACAGAGCTTTTTGAAACCAAACTAAATAAAGCTTTTAGTATCTACGAAGCCATTTTTATAAGCCCCAATACTGCTTATGCTATTGGTTCTGGAAGAACAATTTTAAAATTAAGCATCGAAGAAAAAAACATATTTCAAGCAAAAACAATAAATTAATTTTTAGTTTCAAATTTTGAAGCCTAAAAATTATTATTCAAAATACTATCATAGTAGAAAAAATTTGTTGCCAAAATCCTATAGCTAAAAATAAATAATGTTTCAAACTCTGGATAATTTCAATAAAATGTCATAGCTTTGCTTGGCAAATAAGTAAACTGAATTATTTGCATTATGCTAGACTCTTCAAAACTCCTTTTCAAAGCACTCACCTACGACGATGTCCTCCTTGTTCCTGCTTATTCTGAGGTTTTACCTAAAGATACCAGCACTAAAACTAAGCTTAGCAGAAATGTTGAATTAAATATTCCCTTGGTTTCAGCAGCTATGGATACTGTTACCGAATATGAAATGGCTATTGCTATGGCACAAGAAGGGGGAATAGGATTCATACATAAAAACATGACAATTGAAAAACAAGCTGACCAAGTTAGACGTGTAAAAAGGTCGGAAAGTGGAATGATTGTTGACCCTATCACACTTCATTTAGATTCGGTAGTAAGTGACGCTCTAAAAATTATGTCTGATTTTAAAGTGGGCGGAATTCCTGTAGTTTTGTCAGACGGCACACTCAAGGGAATAGTTACCAACAGAGACCTTCGTTTCCAAACAGAGATGAACAAGCCAATACAAGAAATTATGACCATCAATAAACTGATAACTGCCCCTATTGGCATCAGTTTAGAGCAAGCAGAAGGTATTTTAATGGAACATAAAATTGAGAAACTTCCCATTATTGATGCAAATAATAAATTATCCGGTCTTATAACTTATAAAGATATCTTAAAGAAGAAAAATAAACCATTTGCAGCCAAAGATAAATTGGGTAGGCTAATAGTTGGTGCTGCAGTTGGCGTTACTCCAGATTTAGAACAAAGAGTGGAAGCGTTAATGAAAGCAGGAGTAGATGTGGTAAGTATAGATACTGCTCATGGCCACTCAAAAGGAGTAATAGAAGCCTTAAAAAGCATTAAATCAAAGTTTCCAAATCTAGATGTCATTTGCGGAAATGTAGCAACTGGCGAAGGGGCAAAAGCATTAGCAGACGCTGGTGCAGATGCCGTAAAAGTTGGAGTTGGCCCTGGAAGCATATGTACAACCAGAATTATAGCGGGTATAGGAATGCCCCAACTATCTGCTGTATATTTATGTGCCAAGGCTTTAGAAGGTACAGGAGTTCCTGTAATTGCTGATGGTGGAATTCGCTTTTCAGGAGATATTGTGAAAGCTATCGCTGGAGGTGCTGGAAGTGTAATGGTGGGTTCCTTATTAGCAGGTACTGAAGAAGCACCAGGGGATATAGTATTATATGAAGGCCGTAAATTTAAATCGTATAGAGGCATGGGCTCAGTAGAAGCCATGGAAGATGGCTCAAAAGATCGTTATTTTCAAGATGCTACTGATGATGTAAAAAAGCTGGTACCAGAAGGAATAGTAGGCCAAGTGCCATTTAAAGGCATGGTACGTGAAATTCTTTATCAAATGACAGGAGGGCTTAAAGCAGGAATGGGTTATTGTGGAGCGAAAAATATCACTGATTTACAAAATGCTAAATTCGTGCAAATCACTTCATCAGGAATGAAAGAGTCTCACCCCCATGATGTTCACATCACGAAAGAGGCTCCAAATTACACGAAATAGTTGAGAAATTTATAACAAAAATTTGGTTTTTGGGGCAATCAATTAATCTTCAAATTATTCTTTGCTGTACTATTGTTTGGATTGATTTTTAGAGCCATTTCAAGATCTTTCACAGCACCTACTCTATCTCCTAATTCATATTTAGCCACTGCCAAATCAGTAAATGTACTATCCGAAGCAAAACCCAATCGTTGGCACTTCACTTAAACCCTAACTCCGCTGCGAATTTACGTAAATATTAAAATTTATAGGCCAGAATTTGTTATTCTGGTTTTTTTATTCTTATTTTACTTTACGTAAGTACGTAATTTTATGTCCAAATGAGCAGAATTTCTAAATACATTCATCCCCAATGGGCTTTGGCTCATCGCAAGCCTGGCGTGGAGCTTAGGTTTATCAACAATAGGTATTA
>JANOMP010000250.1:0-13681 GCA_031420365.1 Cytophagaceae bacterium | reverse complement strand
CCGGGGCTTTTCTGTAAAATTGCCAATACGGTGCTACCACTACTGGTAATACTATTTTTTACATTTATGACTAAACGATCTATCTTTTGTTCAGCAAAGGGTTTTCTGGCTACTACCGTGACTTGATCAAGCAGATTTGAGTTTGGTTTTAAAGTAATACTTCCAAGGTCATTACTAGTTTTTGTAATAAATAAACTTTTAGTATAGGTTTCGAAACCTATATAACTTATTGATAATAAGTATTTTCCTTGGTTAATGCTTTCAATTAAAAATTTCCCTTCTAGATTTGTAATGGCAACCTTTACAAGGCTGCTGTCTGTTTCATTGAGTAAGAGGACATTGCTGTTTATCAAAGGTTCATTTTGGTCGCTTAACACTTTTCCACTTATCGTTTGGGCTTTTAATTGGAGTGTAAAAATGCTAAGAATCATCAGGAAGGCTATGGTGATTATCTTTTTAAATTTAGTATTAAAAATACTAAACCCTACTTTTAATTTAGGGTAAGTTTTCATGTTATATTTTTAGTTTTCTAGAGTACTATGGTTTACATAAATACCTATTATATTTTTAAATATTGATCTATTTTATTTGGTTTTTTATTATTTGGTATGTTAAGTTTTAGTATTTTTTTAACTATTTTTCCTCACTTAAAAAATTTATCTTGTAAAATCATGCGCTTTAATTTCACAGCCTAAATATTTATTTCTATTGAAAATTTTATTTATTAGGTTTTGATTTCAAAATTGGTTTTAAGCTATTATTTATTTAGAGAAAAAATGGTACTACAAAGTTATTGAAATAGGCTTATATGACCTTTCCTTATTGTCTCCAATACTTAGCTTATTGGTGCAGAAATTTAGTATATTATCATAGATTATTTTTGAGAAATGGCCTTTCAAATAGATTAGTTACAGACGAATAAACTATCCTTAATTTTTTGGTTTATTTTCAACCAATAAAAACGAAGTCATTTAATTAATTTTAATAAAATTAAAGGCAATAATTTGTAAATCTGAACCAAAAACCAAGGTAGCCATCAAGACAGTACTGTTATCCAAGAACCAATCAAATGTATGAAACCTTAAATTTGTAGTGCTGTTCATTTATTTACCATTTAATTTTGAGGTCTTTATATCCGATTTCTCTTTCTTAATTTTAAATCTTCTTTTTGATTACTTTATTTGTATCAATTATTTCTTTTTTCTCAAGTTTATACATTCCTGAATCAGCATAAGTAGCCGCTACTTTTAATTTGATTTCATATTCATTTATTTTTCCTGAATCTCCTTTTGTAGTATAGTTTTTTAATAATTCAAAATAAATCATGGCTGATTTTGGGAATCGTTTTAATAGATCTTGGTATTTTTCAATCGATTTGTCGATTTTTCCTCCTTTTTCATACATTCTGGCAATACTATAAGCCACAGGTCTTGCATACAAAGGTGGCTCGCCATAGCCTAGATCTATTTCATGTTTTTCGGCTTTTTTTAATAATTTTAGTGCATCTTCAAAAGCTCCCTTTTCAATTAATATATTTCCTTGCAGTTCTAAAGAGGCAGTATTTAAAGTGCTTTGATACCATTTTCCCATGGTACTGTCTTTCCCTGTTTGATTTTGATTTCTCCAAAGTAGAGCGTCTAAGTTATTAGAAAATTGAATAGCTTCAGTTAATTTATTTTTTGAAATAGCATCCATTCCTTGTGTGAAAATTTACAATCCATTTTTATATTCCAATTGGCCAAATTTATAAACAGAATCTTTATTATTAACCATTTCAAATTGGGCTTTAGCTTTTTCCCAATTGCCAAAGGCCATTTCCATTCGTGCGGGTGCCAATATGCCTTGATTAAAAAATGTGCCTTGAATATTTTTTTTGCGGTCTTTATTTATGGTCATATTTTTAAGTTTTTTAGCATAAAAAAGGGCCTCATTGTGCCTTCCATCGTGGGCTGAATTGTTAATCAAATAATTGATGTTGTGTATATAATTCCAATTGTCTACTTCCTGAATACCCTGTGTTTTCATGTATGTGGAGTCGGTTTTCACCGCCGCCACAAATGAATCATGAGCTCGCTTATAGCCCCCCCACACGGTTATAAATATGACCAGGCATGTGTACGATATGTCCAGAATATGGTGCAAGCGAAGTTAGTATATCAGCTGATTGGAGGGCTTTTTCTGGTCAGCAGTCTTCCATGAGATGAATCCAATAATGATAAAATCCAGGATTATTGGGTTCCATTCTTTGAACGTCTTTGAGTAAAAATTCTGAATACATTTGTCCATCCATAGGTTTTTTCTCGGTATCGAAACCGGCCATTTTATCCAAAGCCAAAAACAATTTAGCGTCTACATCTTCTGGAAACTTATGAATAAGGAAATCCATCTTTTTAAATATTTCTTCATCTGCTTTTTCTTTTAATGAATCGCTCAGAATGGTAATTTCTCCATACAATTTCTCATGTTCATTGGCCTTTTTGAGTAATTTTTTTATTTGCTTTATTGCATTTTTTTTACTGGCTTTCAATACGGAGTCTTCGTCTGGCCCAGGCATTTGATACAGTCCCCAATAAGGCATAATTGCGGAAGAATCAAGCCTAATAGCTTCTTTAAAAGCACGATAAGCCTCGAAGTCCCAAAAATTATGTAATAAATTTAGGCCTTGATTAAAGTATTTTTGACAGGAGTCAGATTCGGTTTCTATTTTCATGTAGTATGCACCAATGTTTTTCATTAATTTAGATGCAGGCAAATTATGGATATAAAAGTTTTGTGCTCTAGAAGCTAGCATGTGTGCCAAATGGTTATGTCCACTGCTACTAGTTTTGGAGTCATCTACATGATGGTCATGCTGAGCAATAGACGTAATTGAGGAACAAAGTAGAAGATTAAGAAGAAGTTTTTTCATAAAGTTTATAGGGTTTTTTAAATTTTATTTTTTAAAGCGATTGCTTAATTATTTTATCCTTCGGAAATAAAAAAAACAGGTATTTATTCGGTATATTTTTAAAGACGGTAATTAAATTGCAAAATACAGATTGGTTTTGTTAGAATTTAAAATTAGATTATTACTTATCAACTTATCAAACCAATCTCCATTTTTAGCAATTGAATTTTGAAATGCATTGAAAACATGTATTTTATTATTTGTTAAAAAGCAATTCAAATTTAAAACTATATCTATCTCTTAAAAGGCTGTAATTTCCAATAGGTCAAACTCCGCCATAGCCATTCTAAAGGACCAAATAAGAAATATTTTAACCATATTTGGCTGATAATCAATTGGAAAATCCAAATAGCAAATACCACAAAATATATTTGATAGTATTCAAAATCACCAAAGTGATTTAAACCATATCCAAAAAAGAATAGGGTACAAACAATAGAATGTGTAATATAATTGGTAAATGCCATGCGGCCAACAGCTATTAATCGACTAAATAAACTAGAGGAAATCCCAGATTTATAGAGTAGAATTAATGCAGAAGCATGAGCCATTACTAAAAATATTCGTTGAAAAGGATAAATCAAGTTAATCCAATTGATAGGCACTTGTTCCATTCTAGCAAGATTGGCTTCTAGGACAGAAAAGTTTTGGAAATAAAAGTAATTGGCATAAATTACTAAAGGTAAGCCAATTCCGTATCCTACTTTTAGGACCTTCCAATAGTCTTTATTGGACCAAGAGCCCGTTAAGAATCCCCACTTAAATAGTGCCAATCCCAAAAGCATCAATGCCAAAGAATCCCAAACTTCAAATGGTAGATATTTCGTTTGGATATCTACAGCAATTGGCCGTAAATAGCCTGCAACTGTAGTGTAATCTGACTTCATTTTTTTTGTATTGGCTTTAGCATCTTCCCGGTTTGGAATCATCGACTTTTCAATTTCTCGCCATTCTGTCAAGGCTTTAGTTTGAGAAGTGGTTAAGATTTTGTTTTCGGTTTTGGCTTTTGTGGCTTCCGAATATGCGATTCTTTTTTGACGGATGTCTTGATATTGAAGGGTGCCAGCAACAAAACTTGCTACTGCCACAATGGGCACAGCCCAAACCAAGTATTTAGGGGGAACATTGCGAAACAAATACAAAATCATTCCACAAACGGCGTATAGATAGAGAATCTCGCCAATCCAAAGTATAAGGTGTGAATGTATCAATCCGAATAAAAGTAACCAGAACATTCTTCGATAAAATAATGCATGAACCGAAACTCCTTTTGTGCCTTTATTGGAAATAAACAGGAGAACGCCCGCTCCAAAAACTATTCCAAACATAGCTCTCATTTTTCCTTCGAATAAGACTCCAATAATTTGGAATACCCAAAAATTAAGATTGCTAGGGTCATTTTTAAAAGATTCAAAAGAATAATCAGGCATTGAAAAGCCAGGAATATTCATTAACAAAATACCTAGTAGGGAGAAGCCACGCAACATGTCGATGGTAGTAATTCGGTTTGTTTCAGATACGGGAGCTCCGTCTGCTGATCCTTGTTCTAAAATTGGTTTTTCCATACATTTATATAGGGTTTAATTTGAATATTAAATACAAAAAGAACACGCAAATCTGCGCATTCTTTTTTTTAATAAGTAAGTTAGCAAAATAAATTTTTAGTGTAAGAATTCTTATTTAGAACTCAATTCAGGTCTTAAGGTCATCATTTCAGACCAATAGTTTGCTGTATTTTCTTGCAACAAACCCAAAAAGTTTTCATAGGAATCTTCTCCATTGGCCATCTCGTACCGCTTTTTTTGAACTGAAGCTCCAGAATTTTCTAGGTCTTTAAATCCGTTCTTTAGCCTATAAACCATAGAAAATCTTTGGTTTCCTGAGTTTACAGTTCTATAAACTGCTACGGAAAGCCCACCGATTTTCCAGCCTTTTTTAAGGTCTAAAATACCATCATATATTTTATTTGTAAATCCTATTTTTGGATACCAATGCGTAATGGTAATTTTATCGGAAAAATTACCTAGGGCTATGGTACTTAAGGAATCATTAAACATAAGATAGTCGCTGGAGTATTTATCCGTCATGTAAATTGCCACATTCTTATTCCAATCCGCGGTATGTTCAGCCCCTAAATCGCCTCTATTATCCATCCCCACAAAGTTAGTCGGCCCCTCAGAAATCATATATCCACCCGCATCGGGGCCTGACATGATTTCATAAACTCTCCACTTAGTATCTCCCATATGGTATTTTTGAGAGTGGTTACTCAAGGCTTTTTCAAATTCAGCAACTTTATCAACTTTGGCAAACACTTTTTGCACATTCATTAGATTTTTGGTTTGGCTAAAAGCCAAAAAAGGAACAAAAAAGCAAAGTATACCTGCTTTCTTTAATAATAGACTATTTATTTTTTTCATTTAAGTAAAAATTAAGGTTTTTTAAATTATTTTTCTTTCGCATCATCATTGCTAATATCTCTCAGGCAGATATATTTTCCATCGCGTTTTTCCCAGATAGCCATATACTTTCCAGTATAAGTTACTTTGCCAGTTGCATCTTTTACGGTAGTCTTTCCTACCTCTGTAACTTGGTTCTCATTTCCATATACATCAGCTACATCAAAAGCTATGGTAGTACCTTTTGATTTCTTTGATAGATTTGCTTCTATATCTTTTAGAATTTCAGCTTTGCCTGTTGTTGTCGGCCTGTTATTCGACAAACTTTGAGCATCATCGGCATACATAGCGGCCAAGGTATTTGCATCACGTTCATTATCCGCTTTCGCCCAAGCGTTTTCTAAAGTTTGAATTTCAGCTTTGATAGCCATCATGTCGGGTTTGGCAACTTCCTGGACTGCCGCTTCGTCTTCCACTTTTGTGGTTTTGTTACAGCTTACAATACATAATGACATGGCAATACTTAGGATGGAGAGTTTGATTTGTTTAGTTCTCATAGTTTTAAAATTTATTGTTTTACCTACTCTTCCGATATCTATCGGAACGGTTTTCGGCTTACCCCGTTTTTTAAAATATTAATTGAAAAAATTGAGGTGTGCTATCACACACCTCATAACTTTAGTTTTTTTAAATTTTATGTTCAAAGTTTTTTAGTACGGATTACTAAAAATCTAAGAACTTTATTTTTCTTTTACGTCATCATTACCAATATCTCTAATACACACGTATTTCCCATCGCGTTTCTCCCATATAGCCATATACTTTCCTGTATAAGTTACTTTACCTGTCGAATCTTTTCCTGTTGACTTTCCAACCTCTGTTACTTGGTTTTCATCTCCATACACATCTAAAATATCAAAAGCTATGGTGGAGCCTTTCACTCTTTTGGCCATATTAGCTTCTATGTCTTTTAAAAGGGCTTCTTTACCAATTATTGTTGGCTTATTATTCGACAAACTTTGGGCATCATCGGCATAAAAAGCAGCAATAGCAGCAGCATTTCTTTCATTGTCGGCTTTTGCAAATCCATTTTCTAATTCTTGTATTTCAGCTTTTATGTCCATCATGTCCGATTTTGCCACTTCCTGAGTAGCAGCTTCGGTAGTTTCTTCTACAGTTTTAGTACAGCTAATAGTTAAAATTGCTAAGGCAACACAAGCGGTTGCGAATTTGATTAAATTAGAGGTATTTTTCATTTTAGTTTAGTTTTTTTTTAATGGAACAATGCTCCATTTTGTGATTAAAATTTATTTTGAAAGAATTTGAAATTTTGTTATTTTTAGTCTGTTATTTGACAGTGTCCATCACTCTTTCCCAAAGCTCATGGTTAGTGATGGTGTAAAGGCTACCAACTTTTGTCGAAAATGCATCCCATTTTTTTCCAGGGTTAAGTTTCTCATACTCTTCGGAAATGGTAGGTAATCCAGATGAGTTTTTTAAGGCATCAGTAAGGTTGGCATAATCATATCCTACTGTAAACATGGGGCCAGACGATACCATATCTTCCCAAAGGTTTCTTCGTAATGTTTTACCATTTTTTATGGCAAATTCTAGGGTTGGCTGAAGCTCTGTGAGCATTTTCAAATATTCAGTACGATTGTCACCATTAATACTTACTTGTCTGACTTGCAAGTATTTACCTGCCTGAGTACCAGCACCAAGTCTGTGCATATATAAGCCTCTACCCACAATGGTACGGGTTTTTTCTATTGATGTAGCCGTGTTTATTTCCATGGCATTCATGCCTTTTGTAATAATATCCCAATTGAAACTATTGTTTTTATCCTCTAAGCTTTTGGCATTGGCATAAACTGTAACTGTAATGTATTCATGCGTAACATTAGCACCAGATGGATACATCCTTCGGTACAATTGCCAGCTCAAAATGTTTTTATTGGCAATACGATTCAAATGTACTTTTTTCCAAACTGCTTCACCAGCCAAGTATTCATCGGCCATACCAGGTACTATTTTCATGAATTCCACTTCTGCAAGTGGCGACTCTGTCGTTTGAGCTAGTAGATTAATCTTTGCACCTAGTAGTATGCAAATAAGAAGGGAGAGAATTGAGATTGTTTTTTTCATGATTATATAATTTATTGTTTTGCCTACTCTTTCGATTGCTATCGGAACGGTTTTCGGCTTACCCGCTTGTTTTTATTAATTAAGAATTTAAGAAATAACTAATTGGGCAAAGTCACTGGGTGATTTCAAATCACCCAGTGACTTTTAATCTCTTATTTCTTGGACGTATTTTAGGGTGGAGTCAACTTGAATCCCAATTGTGTCATCATATATAGTCTGTCATAGTAAATTCGAGAAGTGACTATCTTACTGTTTTCTATTCGACTAGTACTTTGATAAGGGAAAGAAACCGTTTTGCCATCTTGGGTGAAAGTAAAAGTACCCCATTGATACACCCAATTGCCTTTAAATGGACCTTGCAAGATTTTAGAAGTTTGCTGAACGAAAGATACTTTGCGATTGGTGCTTGTTTTAAAACCACCGTCTACCCAGCCTTTAATAGTTTGTTCTGCCGTGCTTGAGTCTATCGGACTGGGGCCATACATCATTGCCTTGTCTGATAATAGATTTTTCATTTTGGCAACATCGCCCGCAGCAATAGCATTCGAATAGTCTGCCGCGACTTTTAGGTCGGCTTCTGCATTTGGGTTTTCAACGACTACTTCCTTGTAGGGTAGTTGTTGTGCCTGGCACAGGTTTGTTTTTGAAAAGCAGATAGTAATGATTGCAACGAGTAAGAAAAATTTGTTTGTTTTCATGTTTTTTAAATTTAAATATTTAATGCCTACTCTTCCGATAGCTATCGGAACGGTTTTCGGCGGCCCCGTTTTTTTGTTTTAAGCCTTCAAAAATACATAGCTTGTTTTTTTGCCATTAAATTCAGAATTCATGGAACATTTTATGGTACCTGACCCCAAAATTTCAAAAGTCAAGGTTCGAGAATTACCTTTTGGTAAACCAGGATATTCGAAAGTGTTATGGCCAATGTATTTATATTCATTCCCAAAAACCTCATTCTTACTCCATAAAGATGCATTATGTTTGAAAAATTCAATAGTTTTGGTTTTATCTTTTTCGTTGATATACCGGCCCAATAATTTATCTAGAGACGCTGGTTCAGCCTGCATTATTTTTGCCATTGAGACCTCATAAATAACCTTTTTGCCGTTTTTTGTATCTTTAACATCAAGTATCCTCCTTTTTGCAGCTTCGGCATTTGCATAGATATCTTCTTCAATATGCTTATCGCCATTAAAATACAATTGTGTCACTAAGGGCTGATAGCCGTCGGCAGAAATTAATAGATGGAAATGGGCAGGTCGAATTTGTCCACCTCCAGCATCGTAAGCCACTGGCAAAATAGTGTTAAAAGAATAATGGCCATTTTGGTCTGAAAAAGTTACCCCTCGATATTTAAATTCTGAAGTGGAATTGTCATATACACCCTTGCTATCACAATGCCAAAGTTCTATTTTAGCGTTTTTGTAAGGAGTTATACAATCTTGGTGTTTTACTTTGCCTATAAGCTCTACCATTTGGCCTTTATCTCCTTTGACTACCAAATTGCGACGAACTGGGCTGTTAGGTCTATAAAAAGGCCCTAAAATGTCAGAGGTAGTTTCACAATCACCTACATAATTTTTTCCATCAAAACTTATAAAACCTGATGTACTTACTGCCAAAGCGGTTAAGACGGAACTCTCTAAAAATGCTCTTCTTTTCATGACTATTAGATGAATTTAATTTTTTTTACTTTTTAAATGGTTGTATTTTCCAATAGGTTAAGCTACGCCACATCCACTCTAAAGGACCAAATCGAAAATACTTTAGCCATATAGGACTGAAAATCAATTGAAATATCCAAATACTGATTACAATGTAATAGAGCTCGTAACGTTGTAATTTGCCGTACATCGCAAATCCGTAACCTAAGAAAATAATATTGCAAATAATAGAGTGCATGATATAATTTGTGAAGGCCATTTGCCCAACTGCAGCGAATGCCCTTTGTAAAAATGGTAAAATTCCTGATTTTACAAAAAGCATAATTATTGCAATATGACCGCAAGTAGTAGGTATTCTGCCAAATTGATACGTCAAAAAAGACTTTGAAATAGATACAATGGAAAAATTATTAGTGGTTATCAAATTTGCTTCATAATAATTTATAGAAATTCCTATTCCGTAACCGATTAGGGCCATTATTAAATAAAACCGATTGGATTTAGAAGCTTTTAAGATGCCATTTTTAAAAAGTGCCATACCAAATAGCATCATTGCCAAAGTATCCCAGAAATTATATCTATAAAGGAAAACAGTTTCTGCAAGCATGTTATCTGGGGCCTTGTGCATTACTATACTCCAATATCCCTTACTTCTAGCAGTCATTTCGTCTTTTAATTGCTGAGGACTAGCCTTATTTTCTTTTACTTTATCTTCCCATTTAGAAATGGCTTTTTTCTCGGCTACGGTTAAAGAATCACCTTTGGTTTTCTTTAAGTTCGCAGCTATTGAAGTTTTATACATTTCGTTTGTGGAGTAATACTCTCTTACCGTCATGGAGGTATCAAAAGCCAGCATAAGGGCAAGTCCAATGATTAGTTTTTTTGGCGTTAAATGTCTAAAACTAAAGGCAAACATTCCTACGATACCGTATGCGTACAATATTTCACCGTCCCAAAGTAAAAGGTAGCAATGTATTACTCCAAATAAAACCATCCACATTAATCTTCGAAAGAAGAGGTCGGTAACGGCAATGCCTTGGTTGCTTTCTGCTGACCGGCTAGTAAATAGCAAAATTCCAGCTCCAAACAACATAGAAAACATGCCTCTCATGGTTCCTTCAAAAAAAAGCATATTCATCCACCATACATTTAAGTTCCAGCCTGTGGCACCCCCATTATTAGTGACATCAAAATAGGCCTTGTATAAGCCAAATCCAGTAATATTCATTAATAAAATGCCTAGTAGGGCTATGCCCCGTATAGTATCCATTGAAGAAATTCTATGTGTGTTTGATGTCGGATTAAAGGGTTCTTGGCTTAACATATTTTAGGGTTAATTTTAATATAGGGTTATAATGGGTGTATAAATGATATTCAAAGGTACTGAACTAGCTACTAAAAGGCTTTTTGTATTGTTCCAAAAACTTTGTTTATTGTTTCAGAAACTTTGTATATTGTTTCTTATGCTATTAGTTTTTAGCTAAAATTAGGGCTTTCAAAAAGCCGTTAATTGTGGTATTAATTGCCGATCTATAAAACTTAGGATCTGCTACAAAATAACCTTTACATTTTGTCTCTTTCTTTTGCCTTTTTTCTTCGTTAAAAAATCATTGAATAGCTATACTATTTAAAGATTTTTTGTCTTGAAAAATAACAAAATAAATTCGTCAATTTTGTAAACCTTATTTCTTAACAGATCCTTAGAGCTGCTACTCGGCATATTTAAACACATGTTCAATGGCATCAAAGTAATGTTGGAAACGGGGGTGAGTTTTAAAAAATTTAGCTTTTCTAAAAAATTTATGAATAAATAGCATTCTTCCTTAGTGTAAATCAAGTGCCTTTTTTCAATAATAATCTGCTTTATCCAAATCTCCTAAAGCGATATATAACTGCCCCAAATCATGGTTAGAAACTGGGTATTTATTCATATTTTCCTCCAATTCAGTTAGAAGTTCTTTAGCTTTTTTGGGCTGCCCCTTAAAAATTAATACCATTCCTTTTAAACATATTGTTAAACTACTAGGATATAATTCAATAGATTTGTCCAAATAGAATTGAATCTCTTCAAACTGAAATTTTTCAAAAAGCATAAAAGCTTTTATATGATATCCTGCCCAAAAGGAAGGATTAGTGTCTATCATATTTTGTGCATATTCTACACCTAAATCAAAATTGCCTAGCCACCAAATATTCCATGCCATTCCTAATTTATTTAGCGAGGATATAGGGTCTAATTCTTGGCATTTCTTGAAATGATAATTGGCAAGGTCACTTTTTCCCATAAAATTATAGAAAAATCCCAAATAATGATTTAATTGGATGTTATTCGGATTGATGGTCATTGCTTTTTTAAAACTTTTTTCAGCTCCTTTAAAACCCCAATCATACCACATTTTCATTTGTCCATCTCTAAGGTAATTGTCTGCATTTGTTGGGTCGAGTTCTAATGCTTTTAGAATTGCGAATTTGGTTTTAATAAAATTTTTGTCTAGAAGAATTTGCGAAAAAAAGCTTAATTGCATATAACATGCTGCCATACTTGAGTATGCGGTAGCATATTCAGAGTCAAGAGCAATTGCCTTTTCAAAATAGGAGATAGCTGTGTAAAATTCTTCAGTGCCTGAGAATTTATTGTAATGAAATAAGCCTTTTAGATACAATCGATAGGCTTCTGTAGTTTTGGTATCACGTTTGAGCACGGTTTGGATTTCTTCACCAAATAGTTTGATTTTAATTTTTTCCAAAATTTGTATAGAAATCTTATCTTGTATTTCGAAAATATCATCCATTTCTGTATCGTATTTTTCGGACCAAAGATGAAATCCATCTGATACTTTTATCAGCTGAGCGGTGATGCGTAAAGTATTTCCTGATTTTCTAACGCTGCCTTCCAAAATATGATCAACATTTAGCATTGAACCTATGTGTCGTAAGTCTGAATTTTTGTTTTTAAAACTAAAACTGGAGGTTCTTCCTGCTACTTTGAGCATGGGTGCCTGTGCCAATACATTGATAATTTCTTCCGTTATTCCATCGCTAAAATACTCCTGGTCCATGTCATTGCTCAAATTTATAAAAGGCAAAACAGCGATAGAAAATTGGCTGGGAGGGATAGGTATTTCTTTGGTTGCTTTTAAGGATTGATTTTTTTTGAAATCGCTAGGACTAATTTTAAATTCTTCAAAAAAGTATTTGCTAAAATTGGTTGAGTTGCCAATCCCCACAGCATCGGCAATTTCTGATATTCGCAGATTAGAGGTTTGGAGTAATATCCTAGCCTTTTCCAATCTAATTTTTCGGATATAAAGAGTTGTAGAAAGTGCAGTTTCTATTTTAATAATTCTATGTAGTTGAGTTCTACTTATACCAATATGCTTACAAATAACTTCAATTGGTAATTCAGAATTATCAATATTTTCTTCAATGAATTTTTTTAGAATTCCAATAACTTCTTTTTCTCTCGAAATCATCAATGGCTATATACTTAAAATAGAATTTAAGTTTATGATTTTTAAATGATTAATCTACATAGTTTCATTATCAAATATACCTTAGGGAATCAAAAAATCCTAAAAATTATTGGTTTTAGATTTTTCAAAAAATTTTTTTGAATTTGGAGAATTCTTAGAAGAAGCATTTTTTTGATTTTTAGTTCGAAACGCTGCTTATATGCGTTTATCATTACCTGAGGAATATCTTTAACTATATAATTATTAATAATTTAGACTTAGGAGCTGTCAATATATTAACTACTCATCTTGACTTTTTCTTTTGTAGTTTTTATGCGTTGTAAATTCGTCAAATAGCTCTACTATTTTCCTCATTTACGCCTTTAATAAATAAAAAATAATACGTCAATTTTGAGTACTTTATATTTTGAAAGTTTCTTAGTTTGGAAAAGTGTTAAATTTATGAAACCTTTTAAACAGAATTTATAATGAAAAGATCAATTTTTATTCTTATTGCCTCCATTTATGGATTATTACTCGGGGCTTTTTTGGTAATTGCTCCATCAGAAGCCATGAAAATATATGGGTACAATTCTATTGATTTACTGCATGGCGACCTCTCTATTCATTTAGGCTTATTGGTGATAATTCTCGCAGTCTACCTTTTTCTAAAGCGAAACTCAGAGAACCATGAACTTGTTAATACGCTACTTTGGATGAATTGTTTGGCATCAATTAGTGGTGCTTTATATGATATTTACATCTTAAATCACACCCCTAATATGCCTGCCATAGGATATTTGGATATTGGAATACGGATGATTATTGGAATAGCTTATTGCTTTTATTTAAAGAAATTCAATACATAAAAGGCAATTAATTCTAAATAGAAAGTTCCTCCAAAATAATATGGAGGAACTTTTTTAAATTTACCTTAAATCCGCAGGCAGTATATAAAAAGGAATCGAAAAAGCTTGAAAATCAATGACTTAAAATCTTTTTTCTTCCCCAAAAAATCACTATATTTAGTGAAATACCTTACGAGATGAAAATTACAACAAGTTTAGAAAATAT